>NZ_JAYKBQ010000019.1:0-25512 GCF_035282425.1 Parvimonas sp. M20
CGATGCTTCGCACCGGGTGGGTCCCGGGAACCTTGTTGCTTCGCAATAAAAACCCCACCCTTCCTCGATGCTTCGCACCGGGTGGGTCCCGGGAACCTTGTTGCTTCGCAATAAAAACCCCACCCTTCCTCGATGCTTCGCATCAGGTGGGTCCCGGGAACCTTGTTGCTTCGCAATAAAAACCCCACCCTTCCTCGATGCTTCGCATCGGGTGGGTCCCGGGAACCTTGTTGTTTCACAATAAAAAAGGCTAGTTTATACCAGCCTTTTTTACTATTTTATTAATATTTTTTCTTAAATATAACAACACCAGCTACTTCCAAATTGAAGTTATACTATAACTTAAGCCACCTGATTTGTTTTCGCCTTTTTTATATAAATTTTAAAATTTATCTAATCCAAACTCCATTTCCATCAAATGTATAATTTACATTGTTGATTTTAAGTGTTTTCCCTTGAGCGATTTGTCCGTCATCTTCAGCGTAATACCACTTTCCACCTACCATGAACCATTCATTAGCAGCAATACGTCCACTTGCATTTGCATAGTACCAATTTCCATCTACTAATACCCATTCATTTTGTGAAATTCTTCCACTTGCATTTGCATAATACCAGTTTCCGTCTTTATATACCCATTCATTCTTTGACATTGAACCACTCGCTTCAAGATAGTACCATTTTCCATTTTCTTTAACCCAGTTATCAGCAATCATATATCCATCTTTGTCAAATAAATACCATTCATTATTTATAAATTTCCAGCTATCTTTAACTTTGTCTTTACCATCAGCTGATTGGTAACTCCATTTTCCATTTTCGTTTTGAACCCATCTATAAGCTTGTGGATTTGGTTGTTCTTGACCATCTTTTACAAATTTCCATTCACCAGTTAAAAATAAATCTTCATTTTCTACTGTAACTTCATTTTCTACAGCAACCATTTGATTATCCTTTGGAATTTTCCAATTTATAAATTTCCAAGTTCCTCCGTCAACCTTAACATCATCATATTTTTGAATAGCTATTTTTGTGCCCTTTTCAACATCTGATTTATCCTTTGGTAATTTTGCTTTTACTTCTTCAGGCAGTTCCCTTTCATCAGGAACTGCAACAAATCTATACTTTACTTTAAATTTTGACTTGTTATTTTCTTCTTTAAGTTTTTCAATTCCCATTTTTAAATCAAAAGCTCTTTGAGCTAAACCGTCAAAATCTTTTTTAATTTGGTCTTCATAATCTTTCATATTATTTCTTACCAACATCACTTGATTTGTTAATTTTTCTATATCTACTAATAGATTAGCTTTCTTTTTTCCTTGTTCTTCAGTTTCTGGTTTAATATCTTGTACATCAATTTTCAAAGTATATAAATCATTAAGAAAATCGTCTGTAGGATTTTCATATTCTGCATATACGGCATGTGATGTGTTCACTGCTACAGTTGCAACTGAAGCAGACATAATAGATGCTAATAGTAACATTGCTTTTACTGATTTTTTCATATTTTGATTTTTGCTACATGAAATGTTAGGTACATTATTTAATTAATATTGTTGTTTTGTTATTTCACGTAGGCTCTCCTTTTCTTTTTTATTTTTTAACCTTTTCAAAACTTTGATTTTTAAATATCTTTTTTTTATTACCACAAAAATTTAATTATTAAACATAATTTTTTATAAAAATACTTAATATTTTTGCAAGATAATTAAAAAACATACATATCCTTATCTGCTATACTTAGAAAAAACAATCTATTCTTAAATTTATTAACTTATACACTAAAAAGACTGAGTAAAATTTTACTCAGTCTCTATTTAGAATCTTATACTTATCTAATCCAAACGCCATTATCATCAAATGTATAGTATACATTATTAATTCTAAGAGTTTTGCCTTGAGCGATACGTCCATCACTTTCAGCATAATACCACTTACCGTCAACAAAAATCCATTCATTTTCTGCAACACGTCCACTTGCATTTGCATAGTACCAATTTCCATCTACTAATACCCATTCATTTTGTGAAATTCTTCCACTTGCATTTGCATAATACCAGTTTCCGTCTTTATATACCCACTCATTCTTTGACATTGAACCACTCGCTTCAAGATAGTACCATTTTCCATTTTCTTCAAACCAGCTATTAGCTATCATTTTTCCATCTTTATCAAATCTATACCATTCATTATTTATAAATTTCCAAGAGTCTTTAATTTTTTCTTTTCCATCAGTTGATTGATATGTCCATGTTCCATCTTCATTTTGAACCCATTTATATTTTTGTGGATTTGGTTGTTCTTGACCGTCTTTTACAAATTTCCATTCGCCTTGTAATCTTAAATCTTCATTTTCAACTATTGCTTCATTTTCTATTGGTTCAACTTTATTATTTTTAGGAACCGTCCAAGTTATAAACTTCCAAGTTCCTCCTTCTACTTTTACATCATCAAATTTTGGAAGAGTTACTTTTGTCCCATTTGGAACATCATATCTATCTGCAGGTTTTTTATTTTTAACTGCTTCTGGTAACTCTCTGTCATCAGGTACTGCAACAAATCTATATAATACCTTAAATTTATTTGCTTGACCATCTTTTTCGAATTCCCAAACTCCATTTAAATTGATATCTTCATTTACAATTTGAACTTCATTATTTACTACTGTTTTAGTTCCGTCTGCATTAACTTTTTCCCATCTTTTGAACTTCCAAATTCCACCATCAACCTTTACTTCTTTAAAATCAGTCTTAAGTTGATATTTAAACCCTTTAGGTGCGTCAATAGCTGATTGTGGAATTTGGTTTTCTACTCCATCTGGCAAATCCTTACCTACTGTTCCTGATACAAATTTAGGTATTACATCGTATTTTTCCTTAGCCTCTCCACGATTAATAGAATTTGTACTAACATTATGTGTTTTTTCACCATTTTTTTGCTCTGCAAAACTAACTTTCGGTAATACTGCAAATAACATTGCAAGAATAAGAATTTTTGAAATTATCTTCTTCATTTTTCCTCCTTTTTGTTAAAATATTTTGCTATTGAAAATCAATTACATTATTTTAAGACAGATAAAATAAAATCTGTCTAATATAAGAAATTATTACAATAGCAATTTATATTATAACATGAATTTACCTTTTTGTGCAATTTTTACTCCCCTTACTCGTGTTATGATACAATTTATAAATTTAATGTTTAACAAATTAGCAAAAATTAAAGTCAAGCAATTTTAAAACAAATTAATTTTTACAAATAAGAACCCCACCCTTCCACGATGCTTTGCATCGGGTGGGTCCCGGGAACCTTGTTGCTTCGCAATAAAAAAGGCTAGTTTATACCAGTCTTTTTACTATTTTATTAATATTTTTTCTTAAATCTAACAACGCCAGCTACTTACAAAGCTATGATTGAAGTTATACTATAACTTAAGCCACCTAATCTGTTTTCGCATTCTTTATAGTTGCAATCCAATGTATTATACTAAAATGATTAGTTTTTAAAATTTATCTAATCCAAACGCCATTATCATCAAATGCATAGTATACATTATTAATTCTAAGAGTTTTGCCTTGAGCGATACGTCCATCACTTTCAGCATAATACCACTTACCGTCAGCAAAAATCCATTCATTTTCTGCAATACGTCCACTTGCATTTGCATAGTACCAATTTCCATCTACTAATACCCATTCATTTTGTGAAATTCTTCCGCTTGCGTTTGCATAATACCAATTTCCGTTTATTATTGTCCATTCATTCTTTGACATTGAACCACTCGCTTCAAGATAGTACCATTTATCATTTTCTTCAAACCAGCTATTAGCTATCATTTTTCCATCTTTATCAAATCTATACCATTCATTATTTATAAATTTCCAAGAGTCTTTAATTTTTTCTTTTCCATCAGTTGATTGATATGTCCATGTTCCATCTTCATTTTGAACCCATTCATAAGTTTTTGGTTTATTTTCTTCGTCTAAAACTAATTCAACATTCACAACCATAACACTAAAAACACCTGTATTTTTAGTATTATAGTAATAAGTGAAACTTTTTACCTTATCTGAGCTAATATTTAAAATTCCTGTATTCTTATCATAAGAAAGATTTGTATCTTTTTCATCGAATTTAACTTTATCTAAATTTTCTTTCCCTACAATCTTACTCATATCTATTTTTGTAAAATTATTAGTTTTATATTTTACTCTTTGGATTGAATCAAAATATGAAGATTCACTGTTAAATTCAATTTTAGATAAATCGATAGTAGTCAATCTATTTCCATGAATATTTAATCCAAATAATTTTAAATTTTCAATCTTTAATTCTGACAATTTATTTTCTTTTAGATAAATTGCTGTTAGTTTCTTATTATTGCTTAAATCAAGCTCAGTAAGTCCCATATCATCTTCTTTGTTATTATCTAAAGAAAGAGATTCTAATTCAGTATTTTTAGAAAGGTCTAATTTTTTCAAATTATGTCTTTCAAGTTTAAGTTCAGTTAGATTAACAAGAGGTGTAACATCTATATTTTCAAGTTTTTCTTTTTGATCTGACAAATCAAGATGTTTAAGAGAAGTTAATTTTGAAAAATCTAATCCATTTTTAAAATCATTTCCCTTTAAATCCAACCATTCAATCTTATTATTATCATTAAATTTAATTTCTCTAAGATTGTTATCATTAGCTTTTACTGATTTTAAAAGCTCTAAAGTACTTAAATCTAAAGTTTCTATCCCAACTTTTTCAACATTTAAATATTGAAGCTTTTTAAATGTAGTAAAATTAAAATTTTTGTGTTTTTCTCCCTTTATTTCTAAAAGATATACATTAGTTAGTTTTTCAACACCAGTTGTATCAGTGTTTTCTGAAATTTTTAACTTTTTGATATATTCTACTTGTGATTCATAGATATAATAATTAGCCTTTGCTTCTGCTTCATTTACATCAGCAGGAATATGTTTAAGAACTTCCAAATTGTTTTTATAAATTTCTTGTCTTAAAGCTTTGTCAGGAATATTTAAAGGTTTTGAAACTTCCTTTTTAAATTCTTCTACATCTATAGATACTTCTAGATGTTTTTCAGCATTAACTTTTTTATTTTTGAAACTAGGATCTAATTTAAAAACATTAGTTTCTTGTTCATTAGCTGCGGCATTATCATTAGATTTAAATCTAAATACTTTATTTCCTAATTTCAATTTTAAAGCAGATTTAGTCGGATTATATTCAACATTTTTTATAATAACTGAGTTTCCTTTAACTTCTTTTTGAATATCCAAAAGTTTATTGTTATGATCTAAAAGTTCAATCTCTACATTCTTTGCAAACTCTTCATTTTCAAAATTAAGTTTTAAATCATATTTTAATTCATAATTAATGGCTAAAATGCTATCTTCTTTTGTATTCAAGTAATGAGGTTCTTGAGGAAATTCACTGTCAAGACTTTCAAATATTGGGAATGACTTTCCTTCATAGTATTTAAAATCTGCACTCTTTACTTTAACTCCATAATCATTAACTTCTTCCTGATTATCTGCATATAACATAGCTCCTTGAGTATTTTTAGGAATTTTCTTTACAACTAAATTTTTATCATTTTGTTCTGAAAATAACTTAAACTCTTTACCTGTATTATAGTTGAAATAGCTTACACCTACTTTTAAAGCATCTGCATCAATTTTAGAAAAATCTTTCAACTTATGTCCATTTACATAAGGAACGACATTCAAATTAACAGTATCCTCTTTCTTTTCTGCAACAACTTCGTGTTTTGGATTATTCCAAAATACTACACTTGGTAGAATTATAGATCCCACCATTAACATTGACAACAATTTCTTTTTCATAAAATCCTCCTTTATTTTCTTTATTCTTTTATAAGAATAACTATATTAAATATACTATAAATCTTACCAGTTGTCAATTATTAATATGCTGTATTAAGAAGTTTTGTATTTTTATACGAAAAAGATTCTTTCCTTTCAAATATTTTTGCTTATAAATAAAAAAAGAGTGAGTAGCTTGTTTGATGTGTACCCATAAAACTGGACACAAAGTTTAATTAGTTAGTTACAAGTGGATGCTATCCTATATTTTGTAGGAGGCATCCATTTTGTTTTAAATTGAATTCTCTCGTTGTTATAATAATCAATATATTTCGCCATTGCTGACGGCATTCTATAATAGTGAAAAATCTTCCATATTCCAAATTTCTGTCGCTATATCCGTGTAGAAGTCTTTTTCATGAGAGATTAAAAAGATTCCACCCTTGTATTCCTTTAAGGCTCTTTTTAATTCTTCCTTTGACTCTGGATCAAGATGGTTTGTAGGTTCATCAAGCATTAGAATATTTGTCTTTTCATTTAAAATCTTACAAAGTCTTACCTTTGCCTGTTCTCCACCACTTAAAACCTTCATCTGTGATTCAATATGCACAGTTGTTAGAGAACATTTTGCAAGGGCAGTACGAATTTTAAATTGTTCCCAACTTGGAAATTTCTCCCACATCTCATCAATAGGTGTATTGTTATTGTCGTAATGCTCTTCTTGTTTGAAATAGCCTATTGCTAAGTTTTGACCGAAAGAAACGGAGCCTGAAATGGCTTTAATATTTCCAAGAATTGTATTTATAAGAGTAGTCTTACCAAGTCCGTTCGCTCCTACGATAGCAATTCTATCTCCTCTTTCCATACGAAGATTTAGTGGCTTACTTATCGGCTTGTCATAACCTATTACCAAATCTTCAGTTTCAAAAATTAATCTGCTTGTAGAAGGAGCAGTTTCAAAATAGAATTCAGGCTTTGGTTTTTCCCTTACAAGCTCAATTTTTTCCATCTTATCAAGTTTTTTCTGTCTTGACATCGCCATATTTCTTGTAGCAACTCTCGCCTTATTACGTTGAACAAAGTCCTCAAGCTCTTGAATTTCCTGTTGTTGTTTTTTATAAGCCGCTTCAATTTGTCTTTGTTTCAACTCTTTCAGTCTTAAAAACTCGTCATAATCTCCAACATATCTATTTACTTCACAATTTTCAACATGGTAAATCAAATTTATTACAGAATTTAAAAATGAAATATCATGAGAAATTAAAATAAAGGCATTTTCATAATTTTGCAAATATCTTCTAAGCCAATTTATATGCTCTTCGTCCAAGTAGTTAGTAGGCTCATCAAGAAGCAAAATATCAGGCTTTTCTAAAAGCAATTTTGCAAGTAAAATCTTTGAACGTTGTCCACCTGAAAGGTCAAAGGCAGATCTATCAAGCCAATTTTTAATTCCCATATTATGAGCAATTTCATCAATCTTTGAATCAATCATATAAAAGTCATTCGTTTCAAGTAATTCTTGAAGCTCCGCTGCATCAAGCATTATATCATCAAGCTCTTGACCTGATAATTCGCCCATTTTCATATAAATATCATTTAATTCACTTTCAACTTCAAAAAGATATGAAAAGGCTGATTTTAAAACATCACGAACTGTCATATTCTCACCAATTACAGAATGTTGATCGAGATAACCAATTCTTACTCTCTTTGCCCATTCAATACTTCCCTCTTCAGCTTCAAGTTTTCCAGTAACCAAATTTAAAAAGGTACTCTTTCCCTCTCCATTTGGTCCAACAAGTCCTATATGTTCACCTTTTAAAAGTCTAAAATTTACATCTTTAAGTATTTGACGACCACCAAAGCTGTGGCTCAAATTTTTTACAGTTAAAATACTCATTGCTTCTCCTTTGTGTGTTATAGCTCTACATATTTTACCATATTTTTTCATTTAAGTAAAAATTTTAATGATTGATTTATATTTCAACACAAAAAAGCCGTCATTTCTGACGGCAATGTTTAATATTAAAGTCTTTTAAGCATCTGATCTTGAAAATCCGTTTTTCATTTCACAACTTGCTGTAAAAAGTGTTTTATCAAGCAAATCATTTGTTTGGTCTTTTACAAAATCTGTTATCTCATCATTTGCTTTTTCTAAAAATTCATGAACATTCTTTATCTTTGATTTATTTTTCAAAAATTCTTTATCATATTTATTCAAAAATGTACGACATTTTGATTGAACTGCATTTTGATATCTTTCAACATGAGAAGCAGTTGATGGATAATGTGCATCGCAAAGTGCTCCGATAATACGATTTATCCAATAGAAATTATCTGTTGAAGGAGTAAGAGTTGTATTTTCCAAATATTCAGGCGTTTTTGTAATATTTGCATAATATGGAACTATTGCATTAAATACATTTGAACCAAAAGACAACCACTCAATACTTCTGATTTCCTCAGGCATATAAGGTCTTATTTGAACTAAAGCCAAAACATCATTACGATTTATACCTATAGGTCTGAATTTTCCTTTTTGTGATAAATCTCCACTCTTTAGATATGGATCATAAGGAGTGCCTTGATAGTGATTAGACATAATATACTTAACATCTTCTATTGTAATCTTCTTTTCAGGAATCATACACCAAGGAAGATTATCACTATGTGGTTTAAATTCAGCATTTTCACCATCCCAATCGAAAGTGTTTGGATTAAAATATCTTAGCATTACCCAAGCACGAGGTGTATTATAAGTATGATCTGCATCAGAATGACTTCCAAAGGCTACTCTTGGATTAAAAGGTTCTTCATAGTCATCATATTCATAATCTTCGTCAAAGTCGTCAATTAATTTATCAAGAGGCATATCGAGAGATAGGTCAAGGAAATTTTCTTCAACAAACTCTTTCAAATCTGAAGAACACATAAAATCTTCTTTTGCTCCATAAGCATCTTCAAAATCAAAATGATCAAGTCCGAATTGATTTGGCATTACAACATAAACCTCGTCAGGAACTCTTCTTGCTATCCAGTGATGACCTCCAATTGTTTCAAACCACCAAATAGAATCAACATCTTGAAAAGCAATTCCGTTACTTTCATAAGTTCCGTATTTTTCTATTAATGCACCAAGTCTTTCAACACCTTCTTTAGCACTATTTATATAAGGAAGAGTAATTACAACAAAATCTTCCTCTCCTATTCCACCTTTTTTTATAATGTCCGGTTCAAATTCCACTAAAGGATCCGCTCCCAAAACTCTTTCGTTTGTAGTAATAGTTTCTGTTGCAGTCATTGAAACATTTTTTTCATTAACGCCACAAGCTCCCCAAACTCCACGCCATTTTTTTACATTTGGAAGACAAGTATAACGCATAGGATTTTTAGGCAATTCAATTTCACAATCTGTACGAACAGATTTATAATGAATTGGTTGATCCTTAGGTTCAACAACGATAAATTTTTTTGATTTAAACATTCCCGCTGAAGAATCTTCAATACGGGCAACCAAAGTTGAGCCGTCATAACTTGCTCTTTTACCTATAAGAATTGTAGTACACATAACAAACCTCCTCAAAAATTAGTTAATAATAATTATTATTAACTACAATTATATTATAACTCAAATTAACAAAAAAGTAAAAATATTTTTTGCTGTTTCACAAAAAAACAATTAACGAAAACTAATCATTAATTGTTTTTTATAATATAAAACTATTTACTTTTTAATAATCTGTTGACTTCCTTTTGAACTTCATCATAATTATAACCTGCATTTTCTAGTCTTGCACGTCTTAATTCACCATTGCCCCAGTTTCCCTGTATAACTTCTTTGGCAACATCTCTTATTGCCTTTTCATTTATAAAAGCTCTATAGTCAACCCAACCTTTTAGCTCCTTTACATAATAGTAACTTCCCCATTTTCGAGTTAGAGTTACTTCTTCGCCTTGATGATTTTGAGTCGTTCCAATCATACTTTTATCTTCACAAAACCAAGGCAAGCTATCGATTGAATAGAAGCCTTTAATCTTGCTCTTTATATCCAAAAGCTCCATATATTCTCCTTCATCTTGAAATTCTTTTAATCTATAGGCAAAATAATGAGGTCTGCCTGCATAAACCCAAAGTTTATCATGATTATCCACAGAAATTCCATTTGCAGAATAATTACAATGAATAATTCTATTTTCATCAATAAAAATTCCAGTATGCCCATAACTTGAACTATTATTTTCCTTTTTTCCCCAGATAAAAATATCACCTCTTTTAGCATTCCAAGGAATATTATCCGTTATCTTTTCAAAGCCATTCTCTGTAAGCCAGTAATGTTCATGTTTGGTATCAATAGTCCAACCATTACTTTTTGCACCCGCAGACCTAAGTGCATAATATACAGAAGATGAACAATCATAACTGGAAGATCCATTCCTATTTTGCATAGAATATGAAACTTTGCCTTTTCTGTGTTCAAACCACTTTATAGCCTTTTCAATATCTATCATAAAAACTCCTATTTAAGTTTAACAACCAATTCATTTATAGCCTTTGTAAGTTCGTCAATCTTCTTTTCAAACCTAAGTAATAAAAATACAGAAAGAGCAACAGGAAAGCCTACATTTGAAATACTTGAAATTATATTTTCCATTTTTTCCTCCTATCTTTAGCAAAAAAAGACCCAAAGGTCTTTTTCTACTAGATTACTGTTATTTCTTCATAGCTTGTTGAAATAATATTAGCCTTTTTAATTCCTGTAACTTTTAAATTATCTTTAGCCAAAACTGACTTATAATCAAAAGTTTTTATAACATCAGACGCTTCATCGGCTGATATATTTTTAATATTTGAAATTGTAAATGCCATATTTTTCCCATTTTCTAATATTAGAGTCATACTCAATGTCTTTTTCATACTTTACCTCCTATTCTAAAGCTGTTTCTACGACTTTAATTATTTCTTTTCTTGTACCATCAATAAATTTTTCAACGAATTCTCCTAATTTCTTTAAATTTTCATCAGAAGATTCACTTTGAATATTCTTAACAGTTACACTTCTCTTTTTAGAATTAGCAAGGTTAAAACTAACCTTTAAATACTTTTTAGCCATATCTTTTCTCCTTTTTATTTATTTTGTAAGCCTTACACTTATATAATAAAAATTTTTTTAAAAAAGGGGGGATAAGGTTTATCTGTTATTCCTTTAACTTGTATGATGTACTATTTTATGATAAAATATTTGATACTAAAAGATTAGGAGGCAGTATGAACAACGGATTACTCGGAATTTTTTCGTACATAATTTTATTTATTTATACAGTATTTACCATTGGTAATTTATATATGATATTACAAAAAAAGAATACAGAAAGAAATTTTTTCAATATATTTTTGATGCCGTTATTGGCATTATTTTATCTATTAAGATTTAAAAATCATGATATTTTAATATATCTTGCTATATTTTTCTTTTGGATTGGAGATATTTTATTCACTAGAAGAAACAAAAAAAATATAATTTTGGGCTTACCACTATTTATTATCGGTATAGCTTTTTATATAATCAAACTTGCAACATTTATAAAAATACCGAATTTAAATTATTTACTAACCATATTAATAATGGTACTGTACTTTGGACTTGTATTTTTTGAAATCATAATATCCTATGAATATGCAAGTGAATACTTCAAAAAAGATATAATTTTTCTGTTCGCCTTTGCATTTTTAAACGCAACACTTTGCATTATGGCGATTTTAACAGCTATTTCAACTTATAAAATTGGAGTATGGTATTTGATTTTTGGAAGTAATTTATTCCTAATTTCAAACTCACTATTTTTATTCGCTACAGTTATTAAAAATAACAGATTTTTTAATATCTGTACAACATTGACTTACACAATTGCGACATACCTTTTAATAACAGGTTTTGGATTAATTTTAATATAAACGACTGAATTCAGTCGTTTTTTTGTTGGAGATTTATGAGATTTCTCCATTTCGCTACCACTACAATCGAGATGACGTGTATGGCTAAATATTTAACATCATAACACTTCAAAAAAATCCTCCCTTACACATCATCGCGAGCGTAGTGAAATGAAGTTAATCTAGCCATAACTTTGTTTATTTGCAAACAAAAGTAAGTCTGATGAGGTCATTGTATCTTTTGATACAATTGCTCTAGAAATCTCCTAAAACTATTTTAATATTAATTTTTCCCCTATATATCAATAAAAATATCAAAAAACATTTAGTTAAAAAATTTTCAAAAAACTGTTTTTTCCATTGTTTTTTTATACCTTTTATGTTAAAATAATCTCAGCATTTATTTATCGGAGGTATATTGAATTGGAAGAAAAGAATATTGGAAAATTCAAAAAAGATATTGGACTGGAAAACTTCCTATGTCTTGGTTTATTTCTAACATTTTTTATTTTGATTGGTAGAAAAATGGGTGGAATAAATATGGTTAAAACCATGATGAATACAGGTTTTGATCTGCTTATGAATGTTTGTTTTTATTTAATGGCAATTGCTGTATTGGCAGGAGCTGTTTCGGGCTTATTTTCAGAATTTGGAGTAATAGCTCTTGTAAATAAACTTCTGTCAAAAATTATGAAACCTATTTATGACTTACCAGGAGCATCTTCCCTAGGTATGTTAAATTGCTATCTTTCAGACAATCCGGCTATTTTAACATTAGCACATGATGATAATTTTAGACGTTATTATAAAAAATATCAAATGCCGGCTCTTACAAACCTCGGAACAGCTTTTGGTATGGGACTTATCACTACCACAACAATGATGGGAATGAATGTTAAAGGTGCAGTTACAAGTGCCTTAATAGGTAATTTAGGAGCAGTTATAGGTAGTATTGTTTCAGTTAGACTTATGATACATGCTACTAAAAAAATGTACGGAACTACCGAATACGTTGAAGTACACTCAAAAGAAAAAATTCCTGAAAACTCAAGAATAGTTAGAGAAGGAAGTGTAGGTTCAAGAT
This sequence comes from Parvimonas sp. M20, assembly GCF_035282425.1. Lineage (NCBI taxonomy): Bacteria > Bacillati > Bacillota > Tissierellia > Tissierellales > Peptoniphilaceae > Parvimonas > Parvimonas sp. M20. Next base: position 12,851 of record NZ_JAYKBQ010000019.1, read on the forward strand.
TTATCCAATCTATACTTGACGGAGGAAAAGTTGGAGTTGATATGGGAGTTTCAATCATCCCAGGAGTTGTAATTATCTGTACTTTGGTTATTATGCTTACAAAAGGACCTGGAGCAGATGGAATCTATACTGGAGCAGCTAATGAAGGCGTCGCTGTTCTTCCATGGATTGGAGAAAAATTATCCTTCATACTTACCCCACTTTTCGGTTTCAGTTCTCCTGAAGCAATAGCAGTTCCAATAACTGCATTAGGCTCAACAGGTGCAGCAATCGGAACAGTTGCAAAAATGACACAAGTTGGCAAAGTTACAGGAAATGATATCGCAGTATTTACTGCAATTTGTATGTGCTGGAGTGGATATATTTCAACTCACATCGCAATGATGGATGCACTTGGAACAAAAGAAGCCACAGGAAAAGCATTAATTAGCCATACAATAGGCGGAATCGTTGCAGGAATATCAGCACATATTTTATATATGCTATTCAATATGTTTTAAATAATATAAATCTAGGTAGCAAATCAGATGCTACCTTTTTTATGCTTTAATTCCTATTTTATTTAATTTAGCTTTATGATATAATAATCATATATTTAAGTATTAAAAATTATTGTAAATGGAGCGAGTTATGGATAAGGAAAAAAACTATTTTAAAGAACTAAGAAAAAAAGTAGATATATATTTTGTAATTATTATTTCTATACTATTATCATTATCATTTTATCTGCTCTATGAAAGAAAAATTTTAAATCAAGAGAATATTTATGTGCTTGTGGCAATACTCACTATTAGTTTTATTGTTTACATTTTAAGTGTTAGAAGAAACTTTAAATCAAAAAACATTAATGAAATTGATAAAGCTATAATTTTTTCCATAATATTTTTAATAACTTCTTTTTTTATGATTATTATAATTAAGTCTATAAAGAATAGAGACTTACTTTTAATATATACTTTAACAAAAAAATTGATACAAAGAAATATTACTATAACTTTCCCAGTAATTAGTACATCAATAATTATAGTTTTAACATTATTGTCACTCATTTCTATAATAATAAGATTCTTCTTATATAAAAATGAAAATAATTATAATAAATCGGAAGCAAACAAACAAATTGTTTACACTTTATGGGATATTTATACTGGAAATTTCAATAATGAAGATTTGAAAAATTTAAAAATTGAAGATAAAGATAAAATTGAACACGATTTGTTTAGAAGAGAATTAATAATTGATAACTTATACAATTCAATTATTAATTCAAAAGACAAAACTGATTGTTTTTCAATAGGAATTGTTGGAGAATGGGGTAGTGGAAAAAGTACTATTATAGAATTAGTAAAAGAAGATATAAATAAAAATGAAATTTTAAATAAAAATGTAGTCATAGTTGATGACTTTGACCCATGGGCAATTAAATCACAGGATGCGTTAGTTTTAGCATTTTACAATACAATAATAGAAAATTTAGGAGAAAATATTGGCTATTTTAAAAGAAAAAAAATTCAAAATGCTCTTATTAATATATCTACTAATATTCCATATATCGGTAAAGGTATTGGAAGCTTTTTTGATAATAGAATTGATGATTATACAGAATATAAGGAAATTAAAGCTGATTTAAAAGAGAAACTGGAAAATTCTAATAAACGTTTGACTTTTATTATAGATAATTTAGATAGAATGAATTCTGATAATGTATTATTTTTACTTACTCTTATTGGAACATTATTTAAATTACCAAATATAACTTATATTGTAGCCTATGACAAAGATCGAATGAATACTATATTTAAAAGTGATAAAATAAATTCAAAATATCTTGAAAAAATTATAAATAAAGAAATTATACTTCCTAAAATACATAATTTAGATAAACAATCTGTATTTTACTATTGTTTAAAAAACTGTATAAAAGATAGTGTAGATAATAATATAATTAAAATAGTTTCTTCAAAATTTGATAATATAAGAGAATTTATAAGATTTTTAAATTTTATAATATGTTATATGAGCTCAAATTATTTATGGATAAATAAAAATGATTTTCTAATTATAAGAACTATAGAATTTTTAGATAGAGAATTATACATAAAAATATATAAAAATAAAAACTTTATTACTAGAACAAAAAATAATAAAGATGATTTTAATTCTGAAGAGAATAAATTTTTTAAAGAAGTAGAGACAAGTAATTTTTTTGATTTATTACAACACCTATCACTTGGACTTTCTAATTTTAATATTATAAACTATCCAACACAATATTCTCCTTTGGATGGCTATCACTATTTATGTGACAAAATTTCTTTTGGAAATTATTTTTCCCTAAATACAAATACCGCAGAATATATAAAAATAAAAGAATACTTTAATTATACTAATATAAACTATGAAGACACCAAGATTTTCTTTGATGAAGATAATAAATATTTAAAATGGGAATACATTATGGGATTAAACACTTATTTAGAAGAGATAGCCCCAATAAAAAACGTTAATAATAATGTACAAAATACCAAATTATCTATTTTTCTTTACTTTTTTGAAAAAATAGTAAATGGATTGTTTTATGAGCATATCAATAGTAGGATAGTTTTTTATAATACCTATAAATATATATTTATAAATGATTATGAAAAAGTTAATCCGTATCATCGATTAGAAAATTCCGAATATTTCAGATTGATACAAAATATTTTTATAAAAATACTAAAATCAGAAGATTTTTCAGAATTAAATTATTTTAAAGCTATCTTTTTTAATTCCAATAAGTTTGTCATGTTAGTTTATTTTTATATCAAATTAACATACTCACTAAAAAATGATAATAACGTTAAAATTATCGAAAAAAATCAAGGTATTCTTAAAAAATCAAGAAAATTACTTAAAAGGTCTGAACAAATAATAGATTCTAAAAAAAATGGTCAAAACAAAGTCAAAATTTTATCAAAATTATTATATAAATTATATGAATATACTGAAAAACAAAACATAAAATAAAGGAGTGAAAATTTTCGCTCCTTTGTTGTTTACATTTTATTTAATTAATCTTATTTAGCTTTTTTTCTTTTAGAAATATACATTCCTAAAATTCCTACTGCTAATAATAATGTGGAAGATCCTGCAATTGCAGTTTTTGGCAATTTAGTTCTTTTTTTCTTATTAGTTTTGCCATTTTTCTTATTATCACCCTTGTTCTTAGGATTTTTTGCACTATCTTTTTGCCTTTTGTTATCTTCCTTCTTATTTCTTTTTTTGTTATTTTCTTTTTTGTTATTATTTTTTTTATTGTCTTGTTTCTTATTATCTTCTTTCTTGTTGTTTTTTTTGTTATCTTCTGGTTTAGTATCTTCAGTAGTTGTTAGATCTGTTCCCTTAGGATAACTGCCATTTGTTCCGTTTGCTGAATTTTCATCTGTATCAACTACATTTGATTCAACGACAACATCTTGAAGTTTTAAGAATAATTTTCCTGCTTTTTCACTACTTTGTCTGCCATCATTTATTTTGTATTTTGCAGTAGATTCTGCTAATGTTATTTCATCATTACCGATATCTTTTTTAGGTTTTAGCTTGTAAACTAATTTTAAAGTTTTACCTTGTTCAAAAGCTTTTTTAACCTCTTCTGCATTTAAAGTCCAGCTAACTTTTGGATCACTTTTTAAGAATAAGAAACTTCCACCTTTGTCAAATTTTGCATTACCATCTTTTTCAACAATTTCAGCTTCATAATCTTTATTAATTTTATCTTCGATTAAGATTTCTTTTAAGATATCTTTAAATTTGTCGCCTAATTTGCTGTCATCAGTGTTTAAAAAGCTTCTATTTTCAGACATATCTTTTAAATATTTTTCTAATTCATCTTTTTTCTTATTATTTTTATCAGTAACATTTACAGAATAAAAACTTATATTTTTTCCTTTAGCAATTTTTGCTTCACCTTGTGCTGATAAATTATGATTATAGTAGATATAGTCTCTTTGATAGAAAATTGTATCTAATGCAGTTTCAATTGCCTTTATAGTTACATTATCAAGTAATTTTCTAGCACTTCCAGCATCTTTTTTTGTTATTGCTTTTTTAATATTATCCATAATCAACTTTTTAAATGGCATTTCATTGCTTACGACTTTTTTTCTATGATAACTGTGATTATGGTATCCCTCTCCAATAGTTTTTGAGTAATCAAACTTTGAAGAATCAAAATCATTACTTGCATATTCTTTTAATTTTATATAGTCAAATACAGAATCCAATCCAAAAAGCTTTAATATATCAGTTAATCCAAGTTTATCTTTTATATTATCAAAATTATGAATTCCAAGCTTGTTTAAAGTATTTAAAAATGTTTTAAAGTCTTCAATCATATTAGCTTTTTTAGTTTTTTGTTCAAGATAAAAAGGCCATGGAAGATATGGACTTTCACTTACTACACTGTCTCCTTTGATTGTTGTAGTTCTAGCGTTGTCCTTATCTTTTATGTCATAACTAAAAGTAGCTTCTCCTTGAGACACAAGTACAATATGTTGACGCTTCCCATTCTTTTTCTCTTTATCAAAAATATTTTCAGCTTTATAAATAGCAGCTTGCATACTTACACCATAGTTAGTGTTTTTCTTAGCTTCATCAAATGCTTTTTCTACCATTTGCTCAACATTTGAAGGTTTTAATTCAACTGCATCTTTAACTTGACGATAAAAACTGATTAATCTAACTGAATTAAGATTTTTATGTGCATCATCTTCTAAAAGAGTCTTAACTATTTTTTTGATTTTTTCTTTTGCAAGTTTCTTAGACTCTTCAGTCATCTTTTTAGATGTATCCAAAAGGATGATAACATCTGAACCATTATGAATTTGCTTTGGTGTTATTGTTGTTGTAACAGTTATTGACTTATCCTCTCCAACAACAGCTGATTTCATAATATCAAACAATTCTGTCTGATCAACATCTCTTTTCTTTACGTTTTTGTCCTTATCAGAGATTGTTTTGTCAGTTCCTTCTTTTCTTACCACAAGTTCCTTTTTTTCTTCAACAGTTTTATTTTTTGACGAATTTCCTTCTTCTGCAAAACCTTGTTTAGGTAAAAAATTGATTACAAAACTGAATAACAAAATAAAGACTAATAATTTTGACTTTTTCATAAATTGTAACTCTACTCCTTAAAAAATTTTTTATATAAAAAATGAGCTTAAAAACAATTAAAATTTTATTTAGTAACAAATAATTAATTATAAATAAAAGCTCAAACCTTATATACTTTCCGTAATATAATAATGTATTTTCACATTAATTTCAAGCGGTACCCGTCATATATACCCTTAATACACATAAAAAATCACAAAAAAATGTGTTTTTTGTGATTTTTTATATTAATTTATTCTTTTTAGCAATTTTTTTGATTTTATCCAAGTCGCTGTTTTCGTATTCTTGCCTTAAATCTCTAAAGATTTTGAAATTTACCATTATGGTTTTTTCTTTTTTTTCAATAGAAAAGCTTCTTATTCTATCCCATCTATAGAGTTTCCCAACTAATTGCCATGGATGAATAATACCTCTTTCACTTATCCCAGCACTTATAATGCTTGTAAAGAAAGCTAGCCACCAAGATAAAACAATTATATATCCCACTAAGTCATTTTTTACTTTATATCCTGCAAATAGCATAAGAGCTAATGCGATTATAAGAGTCATTAATGTAAATTTTGTAAACTTTACTTTTATGATACAAGTTAGTCTCCGATAAATGTTAAAGAGACATAAAAGTAAAGGAATTAATATTAACGGTAACATAGTTTCTCCTTAAAATTCCATTTTTATACTTCTTTTAAAAAGATTGTCCAAAACTTCTTTTGGATCTCTTTTATCATATATTATTTCATAAACTGCATTTGTTATAGGCAATTCAACATCATATTTTTCGGATAAGTCCATTAATGCCTTTGTTGTATAATAGCCCTCTGCAAGTTTTTCAAATTTTTCTCCCTTTACAAATTTTTCTCCAAATTTCCTATTATTACTAAATTCAGAAAAGACTGTAGCTTCATAATCACCAAGATGGCAAAGCCCGTATGCACAGCTTTTATCTCCCCCCATGTTTTCTATAAGTCTTGCAATTTCTCTTGTTCCTCTTGACATCAAAGCTCCTTTTAGTGAGCTTAAATTGAATCCGTCAAGCATTCCTGCAGCAATACCTATTACATTTTTTGAAGCCGCTCCGATTTCATTTCCCAAAAGATTGGTTCCATAGTAAAATCTGATTAAATTACTTGAAAAAGAATCAACTAATTTTTTAACCAATTCCCTATCATCCGAGTCTATTACCATACAATTCGGAATTCCATTTGTAAAGTCTTGAACATGACCTGGTCCAATCCAAGCACCACAAGAGTAATTTTCTCCCAGAATATCTTTTACGATTTTTGTAGGAGTAAAGCCCGTCTTAATTTCAATTCCCTTCATACAGAGAATAATTGGAATATTTTTCTCTTTAAAAAGAGCTTTATTTTCATTTAACAATTCTCTTAAGCCCTGTGTTCCAACTGAGATGATAATTAAATCTTTATCAAAAACATCATTAATATTTGTTGTTAAAGAAATTGACTTTGGAAGTTCAAGAAAATTATTTTTTCTATTCTCTAAAAAGTTTTTCATCTTTTCTGAAGTTTCTCTTCCATATAAAGTAACTTCTTTTCCTATTTTATCTAAATACCAAGCTATGAAACTTCCCCATCTTCCACAGCCTATAACAGCAATTTTCATAAAATCTCCTATTTTTCTTCTAACATATCTATTCTATTTTGATGACGACCGCCTTCAAAGTCCTCTTCAATAAAAGTTTTTACAATATCTTTTGCAAGTTCAATTCCTATAACTCTTGCACCTAAGCAAAGAACATTTGCATTATTATGCTTTCTTGTCATTTTTGCTGAAAAACTTTCACTGCAAAGACCTGCACGAATTCCCTTAACCTTATTACAAGCTATTGATATTCCAATGCCTGTCCCACAGATTGCAATTCCTAAAGAATTTTCATTTTCTAAAACTTTTTTACAAACAGCTTTCCCAAAAACTGGATAGTCCACACTTTTAGTTTCATCTGTTCCTACATTTATAACTTCATGTCCCATTTTTTCTAAAAACTTTACTAATTCATTTTTCATTTCAACTGCTGAATGATCATTACCTATTATTATCTTCATACAACTCTCCTTATATGCTATTTAATATAACTAATAATAATATATTTCTTAAGTATAGTCAAGTAGTAACTTATAAAGCTACTATTTAGTAAGTAATATAAATTTTAGTAACTTTATAATTGACCTTAGGTTAAAAAAGTGATATAATAATACCAAGAATTAGCAAACTTAACCCAACAACTTAAAATACCGTCATGTCTTAAAATCAGGAGGAAAGATGTACGATAGAGAGAAGATTATAGAAGATTTTAGCCCTTTGATAAAAGCGAGTATAAAAAAGTATTTTGCAAATTACATAAGTTATGGAGATGCATATCAAGACGGAGTTGTAAAAATTTTAGAGCTTTTGGATAGCTATAAAGGTGGTGGAAAAGTTTCGCTTGAATGTTATTTAAAATATCAATTAAAATTTTTTTATATGCAAAAATTTTTTAAAAGAAAAAAAGAAAATGAAAAAACATATACGAAAATATATCAGACAAAGGATGACGAAACAATTGAAGTTTTGGAGCTTATTGTTGATGAAAATGCAGATACACAAAGAGAGATTGAAACAAATGAAATGAATAAAAAGGTAAGAGAAATTGTGTCCACTCTCCCCCAAAAGCAAAGAATGGTTATAGAATATAAATTTTATGAAAATTTAAAAAATAGAGAAATTGCGGAGAGAATGAAAATAAAGGAAGATACAGTAAAGGAGTATTATAAAATAGCAAAGAAAAAACTTAAAACTAAATTTATTGAAAATGAAATAGATGTTAGAGAGTTGTAGTGTTTAGATACCAACAGAATGTATCGTAGATACATAATAAGTTTAGATTTCTTTCAGAAATACTATTGCTTGTAAACAAGCAATAGTTGAGATCTTTCGACTACACTACGTTTCGCTCAAGATGACGTGTTTGGGGGCTTTACTCTTCTTGGTGCTATGACGTGAAAAATTTTAATTTTATATAAAATTTTTAAATATTCTTTAAATTCTATTTGCTTTTAACGTCTAGCTATAAAACGAAGTATTCTCCTTACACGTCATCTCGACTGTAACGAAGCGAAGCTGAGTGGAACGGAGAGATCTCATTACAATTATTTGTTACAAATAATTGTAAGTCCTACTAAGGACTTGTATAAAAAACAATATATAACTGTACTAGATATTTCCTAAATCAATTTTGCAATTATATTTCTATCCCCTATTATTTCAAAAAGGACTCTTTGAGTTCTTTTTTTGTATATTTTTATGAAATTTTTACGATTTTGTGGTAAAATATAATATGTATATTTATGTAGATTTTTAACAAGGAGAAAAAATGACAAATTTTATAGATGAAAAATATGATGTTGTTGTAATTGGCGCAGGTCATGCAGGTTGTGAAGCAGGTCTTGCGAGTAGCAGACTTGGACTTAAAACAGCTATTCTTACAATAAGCATGGATTCAGTAGCAGATATGCCCTGCAATCCAAATATTGGTGGTACGGGAAAAGGCCATTTAGTTCGTGAAGTTGACGCACTTGGTGGAGAAATGGCAATAAATATAGACAAAACTTTTATTCAATCCAGAATGTTAAACACTTCAAAAGGTCCTGCTGTTCACAGTTTACGTGTTCAAGCAGATAAAAAGATGTATCATACTGAAATGAAAAAAGTTTTGGAAAATGAAAAAAATATAGATTTAATTCAGGCAGAAGTTAAGGAGATTTTAACTGAAAACAATGAAATTACAGGAGTTTTAACGACTTCAAATGAAATCTTCCCTGCAAAGGCAGTTATCATCTGTACGGGAACTTATCTTAAATCTATGATTTTAATTGGAGAAAACTGTTATGAAAGTGGTCCAAACAACTGGAAATGCTCTACTTATTTAAGTAATAGTTTAAGAAATTTAGGTATTCCACTTAGACGTTTCAAGACCGGAACTCCTGCAAGAGTTCATAGAGATTCCATTGACTATTCAAAAATGGAAATTCAAAAGGGAGATGACAATATAATTCCATTTTCCTTTATGAATGAAGGAAAAGATATAGGAAATCATAAGGAAGATTGTTTTTTAACTTATACAACTTTGGAAACTAAACAAATAATCGAAAAAAATCTTCATAGAAGTCCTATGTATGCAGGAATTGTAAAGGGTGTAGGTCCAAGATATTGTCCTTCTATTGAGGATAAAATCGTACGTTTTAATGAAAAAGACGAACATCAAGTTTTTATTGAGCCTGAGGGTTTAGATACTTCTGAAATGTATGTTCAAGGTGTCAGCAGCACTCTTCCCTTTGAAGTTCAAAAGCAGATGTATAAAAGTATTTTAGGACTTGAAAATGTTAAGATAATGCGTCCTGCTTATGGAATTGAATATGATTGTATTGATCCAACTATTTTAAGAGCTACTTTAGAACATAAGGATATTAAAAATCTTTTCTTTGCAGGTCAAATCAACGGAAGCTCCGGTTATGAAGAAGCTGCAAGTCAAGGTATTATCGCAGGGATAAATTCAGCAATGAATATTTTAGGAAAAGAACCTTTTGTGCTTACCAGAAGTGATGCCTATATCGGCGTTTTAATCGACGATTTAATTACAAAAGGAACTGATGAGCCTTATAGAATGATGACTTCAAGAACTGAATACAGACTTTCTTTAAGACAAGATAATGCTGATTTAAGACTTACAGAAATGAGTTATAATATAGGTTTGGCGACTAAAGAACGTTATGAAAAATGCCTAAATAAAAAGACTTTAATAGAAAACGAAATTGAAAGATTAAAGTCATCTATCTTAACACCAAAAGAAAATACAAATAATGCTTTAGAAGCATTAGGAAGTATGAAGCTAAAAACTGCAGTAAGCCTTTATGATTTAATAAAAAGACCTGAGCTTGACTATGAAATAATCAAGGATTTAGACACAACTCGTGAACCTTTGGATAGAGAGATAAAAATGCAAGTTCAAACAATGATTAAATATGAGGGTTATATCGAAAAACAAAGTCAACAAATTGAGGCATTTAAAAAATTAGAAAATAAAAAACTTGAAAATATCGACTATAATTCCCTATCAGGTCTTAGAATTGAAGCTGTTCAAAAACTTTCAAAATTCAGACCTGAAACAGTGGGACAGGCGAGTAGAATTTCAGGAGTAAGCCCTGCAGATATAAATGTTTTGCTTATTCATCTTGAAACTCAGAGGAGAAAAAATGGATAATTTAAAAAGTTTAACTCAAAAAGAAAATATTATCTTAAATGATATAGCTTTGGAAAAGTTTGAAATTTACAGAAAACTAATTCTTGAATGGAATGAAAAAATAAATTTAACAGCCATTACAGATGAAGAAGCTATGAATACAAAACATTTTTTAGATTGTTTATTGCTTGCAAAAACAGATCTTTTTGATGATGATAAATCTGTTTTAGATGTGGGAACAGGTGCGGGTTTCCCTGCTATTCCACTTAAACTATATAATGAAAATTTAAAAGTAACAATGTTAGATAGCTTAAATAAAAGGATTAAGTTTTTAAATATCGTAATTAAAGATTTGAATTTAAAAAACATAAAAGCTATTCACGGACGCGCAGAAGAAGTTGGAAGAAAAGAAGGCTTTAGAGAAAGTTTTGATATAGTCAGTTCAAGAGCAGTCGCTTCCCTATCTTTACTTTTGGAGTTTACAATTCCATTTTTAAAAGTAAATGGTCTTTTTCTTGCAATGAAAGGGCCTTCATATCTTGAAGAAGTTGAAGATTCAAAAAATGCTTTTAAAAAATTAAACTGTAAATTGGAGAATGTTTTGAATTTCAAAATTGAGCAAAGTGGAGAAATTTCAGAAAGAAATATTTTGATTATTAAAAAGATAGGAAAAACTCCGGATAATTTCCCAAGAAATATGGGACAAATAAAGAAAAAACCATTATAAAAGACAAAAAGAAGGTTGAAATGCCTTCTTTTTTTGTATTTAGGAAATTTTTATAGAAAATTAGATTTAGGAAATCTCTATTATAACTACCCAACAAATCTACTTTTGTTTGTTTAAAGTAAACAAAGTTAGGGCTAGATCCACTGCACTCAGCTTCACTTCGTTTTTGTCGAGATGACGTATTTGGGGATTTGCTTTATAAGTTACTATGATGTGAAATGTTTCTATTCAAATACAAAAAAATGAAGGTCATTTTTTGACCTTCATTTTTTATATTTATCCTTCTATCTTTTTACGTTTAGAATCAATTAGGTAAAGTATAACTCCTGATGCTAATAGCATTTTTACAAAATATAAGTTTGAAGATATATTTGTCTTAGGCAATTTATGTTTTATCAACGATATTGTTTGAGCAGGATCGTTTATATCTCTATGAGAACCTATTTCTACACCTTTTTCATAAAGTGTTTCAAAGGCTACAAGTTTTCCACCTTTCAAATCTTTTGCCTCAACATTTACACTTAATTCTATTTTTCCTTTGCTCTTTTCAGCAACAAAAGTTTTTTCTACAGTTAATGGCTTCCCATTTACTAAGAATGGCTTTCCTGTTTCTTTATCCATCCATACTAGTTTAACTGTGTATTCCTTACCAACAACTAAATTACTGTAGTAAACATAGTCTGTTAAAGTCAATGTTTTTTCTAAATCTGCCTCTTTCTTTCCATTAACTTTTGCTTCTGTCTTTAGTTCTGGTTTTGGTTGTTTAACCTTTACTGTTTGATCTGCATCATTAATGTCCTTATGTGATGCTACTAAAGTATTATCCTTATACACTTCTTCAAAAGCCACTAGTGTTGTATCTTTTTCAAAATGTTTAGCATCCACAGTTGTACTTAATTCTACTTCTCCATTTTCTTGCTCTGCTACGAATTCTTTTTCTACTGTTACTTCTTTTCCGTCAACCATGAATGGCTTATTTGTTTCCTTATCCATCCATACTAACTTAGCTGTATATTTCTTTCCTACTATTAAGTTATTATACTTAACTACATCTTTTAATACTACCTTGTCAGTTGGGGCATCTTCTTTCTTATCATTAACTTTTGCTTCTGTCTTTACTGTTGGTTTCTTACGGTCTGTAATTGTAACTTTTCCGCCCTCTGATTTTACTATATCATCTTCTGCTACTTTTGTTACTTTTACATTTCCGTCTTTATCAACTTCAAACTCTATATCTGTTACTGTCAAATATCCTTCAGGTGCTGACTCTTCATGGAATACATACTTACCTGGTAATAAGTTTAATTCCTTAGATGTATCTGTTGATTCCCAACTAATTGAATTTACTTTTTTACCATTGTCATTTATTAAATTTGTTCCATCTGCTGATTTAACTGTTATCTTTGCTCCAGCTAATTCTTTTCCACCTAAATCTACTTTGCTTACTTTTACAGTGTTGAAGTTTTCTTTTACTACAACTGTTTGATCTGCATCATTAATGTCTTCATGGGCTCCTACTTCAGTATTATTTTCAAACATCTTTTCAAAGGC
>NZ_JAYKBQ010000020.1:0-23110 GCF_035282425.1 Parvimonas sp. M20
TGCTGGTGTAGCTCAATTGGTAGAGCAACTGACTTGTAATCAGTAGGTTAGGGGTTCAAGTCCTCCCACCAGCTCCAATCTACATTTTGTAGATTATATGGAGGAGTTCCCGAGTGGCCAAAGGGGACGGACTGTAAATCCGTTAGCTACGCTTTCAGTGGTTCGAATCCACTCTCCTCCACCAATTGAATTTTTGTTAAGACCATAAAGTTTGAGTTTATATGCGGGTGTAGCTCAGTGGTAGAGCCCCAGCCTTCCAAGCTGGTTGCGAGGGTTCGATTCCCTTCACCCGCTCCATTTTGCACCTATAGCTCAGCTGGATAGAGCAACGGACTTCTAATCCGTGTGCCAGAGGTTCGAATCCTCTTAGGTGCGCCAACCTTTGGGGTATAGCCAAGTCGGTAAGGCACTAGACTTTGACTCTAGCATTTCGCAGGTTCGAGTCCTGCTACCCCAGCCAATTTTATGATTCATTAGCTCAGTTGGTAGAGCACCTGACTTTTAATCAGGGTGTCCGGGGTTCGAATCCCCGATGGATCACCATTTATGGAGAGGTATCGAAGTGGTCATAACGAGGCGGTCTTGAAAACCGTTTGGGTTCACGCCCACGTGGGTTCGAATCCCACCCTCTCCGCCACAATGGAGAAATACTCAAGTGGCTGAAGAGGCTCCCCTGCTAAGGGAGTAGATCCTTCACGGGATGCGAGGGTTCAAATCCCTCTTTCTCCGCCAATAATTTGGGCCTTTAGCTCAGTTGGTTAGAGCGCCCGGCTCATAACCGGTAGGTCCCGGGTTCAAGTCCCTGAAGGCCCACCAAATTATCTGAAGATATTTCTATTTTAGAAATATCTCTTATTTTATAGAGTTAAAAAGATTGGTATTGTAGGGGTATAGTTCAACGGTAGAATGTCGGTCTCCAAAACCGCTGATGAGGGTTCGATTCCTTCTACCCCTGCCATTTACATAACATTAAAAAACATTATATTAAATATGCCCAGATAGCGAAAAGTCGGTATAAGGAAGTGGCAAAAACAACGAAGTTGTTTTTAGGCAATACCTTAGTCTAGTGCGAAGCACGAGAGAATGAGCTATCGCATAGCAAAAAAATCATAATATTAAATATGCCCAGATAGCTCAGTCGGTAGAGCAGAGGACTGAAAATCCTCGTGTCGGTGGTTCGATTCCGCCTCTGGGCACCAGATCTGTAATTCGAGAAGTCTGTTACGGATTGCTATTATTTCCTGCTAATGCAGGATTTTTTTTGCTCATTTTTAGATTTTTTTAAATTTTTAAGTTCCAGATAGCGATAGTCGGTATAAGAGAGTAACCGAAATATCGAGATAAAATCGAAGATATTTTGAGTTAATATCTTAGTTTAGTGCGAAGTACGAGAAGATGAGTTATGAAAAGCTAAAACGGTGAAAATCTAAAAAAGTAAATAAAATAAAAGTGTTAATAAATAGTTATCAGCTGGTAGAGTCAGAGGACTGAAAATCCTCGTGTCGGTGGTTCGATTCCGCCTCTGGGCACCAGATCTGTAATTCGAGAAATCTGTTACGGGTTGCAATTATTTTCCTGCTAATGCAGGATTTTTTTTGTAAATTTTTAGGTAAGTTGTAGATTGAGGGTATAATAACTTTATAAAAAAGGAGGTATAAAAATGGGATTAAGCGAAAAGATTATTGAATTATTAAAAAATTCAGAAGCTCTTAAAGGTGGAGAAATCGCTGAAAAATTAGGAGTTGAAAAAGCTGAGGTAGATAAAGTTTTAAAGAAATTAAAGGCAGAAGAAAAAGTTATTTCACCAAAGAGATGTTATTATTCTGTTGAAAAGTAAGAACCCCACCCTTCCACGATGCTTCACATCGGGTGGGTTCCCGGGAACCTTGTTGTTTCACAATAAGCTGTTGAACAATTCAACAGCTTTTTATATTTCTCTATCTTGTAGTTTTAGATTTTTTCTAAATTCAGTAGGTAACATTTTTTGATATTTTAAGAAATTACGATTAAATGTTTTAACAGTGTTATATCCAACTTCAAATGCAATATCAGTTATTTGCATATCTGTTTTTAATAATAATTTTGTGGATTTGTTAATTCGTACAAAATTTAAAAAATTTTTAAAATTTTTCTCTACATAATATATGAATAGTCTATTAAGTTCTATTAAAGATATTGAAAAGTCTTTACAAATTCGTCCTATATCTATGTCATCACTTGAATTTTTTACTACATAGTTTAATATTCTGTAAAATTTTCTTATATTTTCTATTTGGCAAATTTGTGAAACTTTTTGAAAGGTTTGTCTGTATTTATTAGGGTTTTGTCCCGTTCTTGCTGTAAATACTTTTGATAGATGAGAACGATCCGAAAAACCTGTTATTTCTGCAATTTCTTCTATATCTAAATCTGTATATAGGAGCATATCCATTGTCTTTCCAACTCTCATTTCATTTATTAAGGTATTAAAAGAAAGGCCGGTTGTTTCTTTCACATATCTATTTATTGTCGATTCACTTAAGAAAAATAATTTTGAAATTGAGGAAATTGTAAGTTTTTTGCTTAAATGTGCATGTATATATCTAAAAATATTGATTTTATCAAATTTATCATCAACCTTTTTTATTTTTTTGGTATCTTCATCTTGCATTCTCCTATATGTTATAATCAGGTCAATTATTTTATTTAGAACATAAGCTGAAGAAATGGGATTTTCATTTTTGTTATACAAGGTTGAATCTTCGCCCAACTCATCTCTTAGCAGGTCAAAAACATTAGAAAAATATTTGAATTGTTCGTCGGTACATTGGATTACGGGATTATCATAAAATGAATTTATTAAACTTAAGTTTTCAGCATCTACATTGTAAAATGATTTTATTATTTTATTTGCACTGTCAAAATTGTATTTTAGAATAAAATATTGTATAGTCTTTGAAACTTCAACAACTTCAGTATATTCCCAAGGTAATATACAGACTAAAGTTCTGTCTTTTATTTCATATATACTATTTTGTATTCTTATTTTTGCATTACCTTTTTTTATCAGTAAAAATCTCGCAGACTGATGAAAAAGACCTTTTGTCGGAGATGTTATTATTTCTCTATCAATACTATACATACTTTCTTCATTTATAAATGAATTAGCTTTGTTTTGAATTTCAATTTCTTTTTGTTTACTCATAAATACCTCTAATATAAATTATTTTCTATATGTGCTATTAGTATAAATCATAATCAAATTTATGTAAAGATTAAAAAGCAAAAAATGTCTTTTTGGATGAAATTTTATAAAATAATTTCAACAATATATTTTTTGTATTTTATAATGTTGTTTTTATAATTGAAATAAATTTATAACGGACTATTTATATTTATATTAGAGTAAAAATAAATCATAAATTGTCATCTTGTTAGATTGTTTTTCTGTGTTTAAACGTAATAATATTACTTAAGAGTATTTTTTATAAAACTTGACTTTTTTTAAAAAAATATATTACAATAAAGATGTATTAATAATAAAGTAGAATAATATATTTTGGAGGTAAGTTATGAAAAAATTTTTTGTTGTGTTTTTAGCTTTGGTAGTTGTTTTATTAACAGCATGTAAATCAAGCAATAAAAATGTTGATAGATTTGTTGATAAGGTTTTTTCCGGAGATAAAGGAGGAAGTATTGTTATCTCAATTGATAAAGACAGCAAAGAAGCAAAAATGATTTTTAGTGGAGCAACTGTAATTAAACCAAATACAGATCCAAGCAAGGTAGATAAGGACAAAGTAAAGAAAGAAAATGCTCGAGAGTTCAAAAATCCTAGAATTGTAAAAAAACTTGGAGGAGAATATTTAGAAGCTGACGATTTTGAATATAAGTTAAAAATAATAGATGATAATACTATTGAGGATGTTGAAGATAAAAATGTATATAAAGGTGCACCGACAAAATAAATAGAAAGTAATACAAATTTTTTTATAGTAAATGTCCTTAGCTTTTTATAGAATATAGTATAATAATAGTATGTGATATATCACATACTATTATTTTTTAAAAAGGAGAAATGTTATGAGCAAGAATTTAAGAGGAAGAAATTTCCTAACATTATTAGATTTTACAAGTGATGAAATTCGTTATCTTTTAGATCTTTCAAGAAATTTTAAAGATTTAAAGAGAAGTGGAACTCCTCATCGTTATTTAGAAGGAAAAAATATAGTATTATTATTTGAAAAAACTTCAACAAGAACTCGTTGTTCTTTCGAAGTTGCAGGAATGGACTTAGGTATGGGAGTTACTTACTTAGATCCAGGTTCTTCACAAATGGGTAAAAAAGAATCTATTGAAGATACTGCAAGAGTTTTAGGAAGAATGTATGATGGTATCGAATACAGAGGATTCAGCCAAGAATTAGTTGAAACTTTAGGAGAATATGCAGGAGTTCCGGTATGGAACGGCTTAACTGATAAATTCCACCCAACTCAAATGTTAGCTGACCTTTTAACTATTGAAGAAAAATTTGGATATTTAAAAGGGTTAAACTTTGTATATATGGGAGATGCAAGAAACAATATGGGTAACTCACTTATGATAGCTTGTGCTAAAATGGGTGTAAACTTTACAGCTTGTGCTCCAAAAGAATTATGGCCTGAAGAAGAACTGAGAGAAAAAGCTTTAGAAATTGCTAAGGCTACTCATTGTACAGTAAGCTTTGAAGAAGATGTTAAAAAAGGAACTACAAATGCTGATGTAATCTATACAGACATTTGGGTATCAATGGGTGAACCAGACGAAGTTTGGGCTGAAAGAATTAAATTATTAAAACCATACCAAGTAAACAAAGAAGTTATGGCAAACGCTAAAGAAACTGCTATCTTTATGCACTGCTTACCTTCATTCCACGATCAAAAAACTGTTATCGGTAGAGAAATTTTTGAAAAATTTGGTATTCCTGAAATGGAAGTTACTGATGAAGTTATTGAAGGACCACAATCAGTTGTATTTGATGAAGCTGAAAATAGAATGCATACTATAAAAGCAGTTATGTATTCTACTTTATGGTAAGAGGTACAAATGGGAAAGAGAATAGTTGTAGCTTTGGGGGGTAATGCTTTAGGCAATACCCCTTTAGAGCAATTAGAAAAAGTAAAAATAGCTGCCGATATAATTTCTGATTTAGTCAAAGATGGAAATGATGTTATAATCGGGCACGGAAACGGACCTCAAGTAGGAATGATTAATTTGGCAATGGACTATTCAGCAAATGGAAAGGAAAAAACTCCTTTAATGCCTCTTGTTGAATGTGGAGCTATGAGTCAAGGATATATAGGTTATCATTTACAACAAGCTTTAGGTCAAGCTTTTAAAGAAAAAGGAATTAATAAAACAGCTGTTTCAGTTGTAACTCAAGTTGAAGTTGCAGAAGATGATAAAGCTTTTGAACACCCGACTAAACCAGTTGGAATGTTTTATACAAAAGAAAAGGCAGATGAACTTGCAAAAGAAAAAGGATTCACTTTTGTTGAAGACTCAGGAAGAGGATACAGAAAAGTTGTTCCTTCACCAAAGCCATTAAATATTGTTGAAATTGATGCTGTTAAGAAAATGGTTGATGCTGGACTTGTGGTTATAACTGTAGGTGGTGGCGGAATACCTGTTGTTAAGAAAAATAATAAATTAGTAGGAATAGATGCAGTAATTGATAAGGATAAATCAAGTGCAAAACTTGCATCAGATTTAGATGCTGACTTTCTTTTAATTTTAACTGCCGTTGATAAAGTTTGTATCAATTTCAATAAACCTGACCAAAAAGAATTAGATGAAATTAATGTTGAACAAGCTAATAAATATATTGCTGATGGACAATTTGGAAAAGGAAGTATGCTTCCTAAAGTTGAGGCTTGTTTGGAATTTGTAGATGGATCAGATAATAGATGTGCTATCATTACTTTGCTTGAAAAAGCTTCAGAAGCTGTAAAGGGTCTTACAGGAACTAAAATAGTTAAGTAGGAGGGCATTTTGGACAACATTTCAAATAAAACAAGTTTTTTAGCAAAAATTGCACTTTTTATTGTAGCAATTTTGTGGGGGACTTCGCTTACAGTAGTCAAAAGTGCTGCTGATGTATTTAAGCCTAATTTTCTTTTAGGAATCAGATTTAGTGTAGCCGGAATTATTCTTGCAATTATTTTTCATAAAAAATTGTTTAAGGCAAGAAAAGATGAACTAATATCTGGGGCAATTATAGGAGTATTTTTATTTGTTGCATATTCCAGTCAGACACTTGGTGTTACTTTTACAACACCAGGACGTAGTGGTTTTTTATCGGCATCATATTGTGTAATTGTACCTTTTTTATATTGGATTACAAATAAAGTTAGACCTGATAAATTTAATGTATCTGCTGCAATTTTTTGTATTATAGGAATATTTTTTATTGCTATGGCTGGAGAAAGTGGTTCTATTTTTAATTCAAGTTGGACTGCAATTTATGGAGATGCACTTGCGCTTTTAAGTGGATTTCTATTTGCTTCGCATATAGTTATGGTTACTAAGCTTGGAATTGGGAAAGATGCTTTTGTTCTTACAATAATGCAATTTTTAGTTGCCGGAGTTTTATCTTGGATAACTACTTTTGCTTTTGAAAATAATGCAGGAATGCAACTTACATTAAGACCGATGCTTGAAGTATTATATCTTTCTGTAATGTGTACGGCTGTTGCATTGTTATTACAAAATTTAGGACAAAAATATACAGATCCAAGTAGTGCAGCTATAATTTTAGGTTGTGAGTCAATTTTTGGAGTTGCTTTTCCGGTTGCACTTGGAATTGAAAGTTTAACTGTTAAATCTGTTATTGGCTTTATTTTAATTTTTATAGCTATAATAATTTCAGAAACAAAATTATCTTTTATATTTAAAAAGAAGGATAAGAAAATAGAAAGTAAAATTTAGAAGTCTTAGGGCTTCTTTTTTATTGAAACTTAAACAATTCGTATTGATAGGTGTTTTGTTCTGTATTGACTTTTATGCTTTTATATGCTAGTATAGATTTATATTTTGGGGGGCGTTATGCCCTTTTGTCATATAGGAGGGGAATATGGATATTGATAAAATTATTAAAGAAAGACATTCCGTAAGGGCTTATACTGAAAAAGACATAGAGCAAAATATTATTGATGAAATTAACAAAGATATAGAAGAATATAATAATATTGCAGATTTGCATATCCAATTTATTACAAATGAACCAAATGCTTTTGGTAAGAGTATTTTAGCAGGTTTTGGAAAATTTAAAAATGTAAAAAACTATATAGCGATGATTGGGGAAAAATTTGATAATCTAGAAGAAAAGATTGGATATTTTGGAGAAAAACTAGTTATAAAAGCACAAGGATTGGGACTTAATACCTGCTGGGTTGGAGGAACATATAGTAAGAAAAATAGTAAATATATAGTAGGAGAAGATGAGAAAGTTCTTTGTGTTATAGCTATAGGATATGGTGAAAATAATGGAAAGGAAAGAAAACTTAAGGATATTTCTGCTGTTGCTACCAGTGATGTGGAAATGCCAGATTGGTTTTTAAAAGGTGTTCAATTTGCATTATATGCTCCAACGGCATTAAATCAACAAAGATATAAAATTATTTTGAAAGACAATACGGTTGAGATAGTTTCAAAATTTGGATTTTATACAAAGGTTGATTTAGGAATAATTAAGTGCCATTTTGAGTTGGGTGCAGGTAAGGAACATTATAGCTTTAGGTATTAGGAGAAGATATGATAAATATTGATGTATTGTTGATTTTAAATTGTATAATTTATGTTCATAATTTTGAAAAAGATGATGTACAAGAAAAGCTCGTTGGTAAAAACATCTTTGAAATATTTGATTTTATTAGAAATAAAAAAAATTCTTCGGGATTTTATCCAGCAGAAATAAATGAGGAAGAGTTTTCAGTTGTTTTAAATACAATTGAGCATAATAAACAAATTTATGAAAGAATAAAAATAGTTGATGTTGATAATTCAATTTATGGAAATGCTTCTGGTAGTGATAGGGTAGTAAATGTAACTTTCCAGTTTGAAGACAATTTAATTATAGTTTATAAAGGAACTGCTGGAGATTATGAATGGAAAGATAATGTAGAAGGGACTTATAATATAACAGACACTAAACAACAAAGAAGAGCTTTGAAATATTTTGATGAAATGGTTAAAAAGTTTCCTGATGTAAAAAAGATTTATGTTTCCGGACACTCTAAAGGTGGAAACAAGGCTCAATATATTGGTGTTTTGAGAGGAAATATGTCAAAATTAGAAAAAGTATATTCCTTTGATGGACAAGGCTTTAATGATAATTTCTTAAAAAAATATAATAAAGAAATTGAATTAAATAAATATAAAATTTTTAATATTTGTAATGAATATGATTATGTGAATATTTTAATGCATTCAGTATCTAACAAGATTTTTATAAAGTCTATTACAAATGTTGGAAATGAAGATGATAGATATTCAAAAATTATTCATAGATTAGGTGGAGTTCATTCGCCTTATTCAATGTTTAAAAATGAAAACGGAGTTTTAACTTTAAATGATGTGGTTGAACAAAGTGAGCTTATGAAAAATTTTGAAAAACTTTTTGAATACTATAATGCTAATATGGAAGAAAAAGACAATAAATTTATGTATTATAGGATGTCTTTATTGATGATGGACTCTGGAAAAGAAGTTTTTGGGACAGAATGTCCTACTCCTCCTAAGGGCTATTTTAAAAGGTTTGCAAAACTTACAAGAGATTTTACAAAAAATGAAAGTGAGCTAAGCTATTCTCAGATAATAAGACTTTTTAAACCCGTATTTTCAGATATAGGATCAATAATTTTAAAAGGAAGAATTTCAAAGTAAGAATTTAAAAATATATTATTTTAGTTTTATTAAAAACTGCTCTTTTAGAGTGGTTTTTATTTTCTAATAATACTTTATTTTTTAAAAAATTTTTTGTGAAATTAATTATAAAAATGTTGACTTTTATATATATAAATGTTAGAATATTTAGGTACATTTAATAATGTATAGTTATGTGCATTTTTAAAAAAGATATTTAAGGAGGTGAAGAAATGCCAACTATTAACCAGTTAATTAAACAAGGAAGACAAAAAGCTGTTACTAAATCTAAAGCACCAGCATTAAGTTTCAATTTTAATACTCTTAAAAAGAGAAGTACTGCTAGTGAATCACCACAAAAAAGAGGTGTATGTACAGCTGTAAGAACTGTAACTCCTAAGAAACCTAACTCAGCGTTACGTAAGGTTGCCAGAGTTAGATTAACAAACGGAATGGAAGTTGCAGCTTATATTCCAGGTATAGGTCATAACCTTCAAGAACACAGCGTTGTGCTTATTAGAGGGGGAAGAGTAAAGGACCTTCCAGGGGTTAGATACCATATAGTTAGAGGTACATTAGATACTGCAGGGGTAGCTAACAGAAAACAAGGAAGATCTAAATACGGAGCTAAAAGACCTAAATAATTAAACTGATGTGGCAGAAATGTTTTATTAATTAGAGTTTAACTTTATAATACATACATTTGTGTGCTTATCAGCAAGAAAATCGCTGAGTACCAGTGATACTACTAATATAGTAAGGAGGGAAGAAAGGTGCCAAGAAAAGGACATGTTCCAAAGAGAGAGGTAATGCCAGATCCAATTTACGGAGATGTGGTTGTTACTAAACTTATAAACAACATTATGCTTGACGGTAAAAAAGGAATTGCTCAAGCTATCGTTTACGGTGCATTTGAAATCGTAAGAGAAAAAACTGGCGAAGAACCAACTGAAGTTTTCAGAAAAGCTTTAGAAAATATAATGCCTGTTTTAGAAATAAAAGCAAGACGTATAGGTGGGGCAACATACCAAGTGCCTATTCAAGTTAGACCTGAAAGAAGACAAACTTTAGGTTTAAGATGGTTAGTAACTTACTCTAGAAATAGAGGAGAAAAAACTATGAAAGAAAGACTTGCAAAAGAAATTTTAGATGCTGTTAATAACACTGGAGCAAGTGTTAAGAAAAGAGAAGACACTCACAAGATGGCTGAAGCTAACAAGGCTTTTGCACATTACGGATTCTAATATAGGAATTTTATTTAAAAGGAAAGGGGAAATGCTATTGTGGCAAGACAATATTCACTTGAAAATACAAGAAATATTGGTATAATGGCGCATATCGATGCTGGTAAAACAACAGTAACAGAAAGAATGCTTTATTATACAGGAAAGATCCACAAAATAGGTGATACTCATGAAGGTGCTGCACAAATGGACTGGATGGAGCAAGAAAAAGAAAGAGGTATCACTATTTGTTCAGCTGCTACAACTTGTGTATGGAATGATACAAGAATTAACATCATTGACACTCCAGGACACGTTGACTTTACTGTAGAAGTTGAAAGATCTTTAAGAGTTCTTGACGGCTCAGTTGCACTTTTTGATGCAAAGAGCGGTGTAGAACCACAATCAGAAACTGTTTGGAGACAAGCAGATAAATATGGCGTACCACGTATTTGCTTTATAAATAAAATGGATGCTACTGGAGCTAATTATTATGACTCTATCGAAACTATTAAGGATAAGTTAAAAGCTAATCCAGTTCCTGTTCAAATTCCTATCGGAGCTGAATCAGAATTCGTTGGAGTAATTGACTTAGTTTCAATGCATGCCATTATTTATAAAAACGACTTAGGTACAGATATAGAAGAAACTGATATTCCAGATGCTTATAAAGATAAAGCAGAAGAATATCGTCAAAACTTATTGGAAGCATTAGCTGAAACAGATGAGTTTATTATGGAAAAATATTTAGAAGGAGAAGCTATTTCACCATCTGAATTAAGAGAAGCAATAAGAAGAGCTACTATTAATCTATCAATAAACCCAGTACTTTGTGGTTCAGCTTATAAGAACAAAGGGGTTCAACCTTTATTAAATGCTATCGTGGCTTATATGCCATCTCCATTAGACATACCTGCTATTGAAGGTGTGGGTGATGATGAACAACCAGTAGAAAGACATGCTTCAGATGAAGAACCTTTCTCAGCATTAGCATTTAAAATCGTAGCTGACCCATTTGTTGGAAAGCTTGCATATTTCAGAGTATATTCAGGAACTTTAGAAGCAGGTTCCTATGTATATAACTCAACAAAGGGCAAAAAAGAAAGAATTGGTAGAATTCTTATGATGCATGCTAACAAAAGAGAAGAAGTTGAAAGTGTATCAGCAGGAGACATTGCAGCAGCAGTTGGTCTAAAAGATACTACAACTGGAGATACTCTTTGTGATATGAATAGTCATGTAATCCTTGAAAAGATGGAATTCCCAGAACCAGTTATTTCTGTTGCTATCGAACCAAAAACAAAAGCATCTCAAGAAAAAATGAGTATAGCTTTACACAAATTAGCAGAAGAAGATCCTACTTTTAGAACTTATACTGACGAAGAAACTGGCCAAACAATTATTTCAGGTATGGGTGAATTACACTTAGAAATCATTGTTGACAGACTTTTAAGAGAGTTCAAAGTAGAAGCTAATATAGGTAATCCACAAGTTTCTTACAGAGAATCAATTTCTCAAGGTGCAGAAGCTGAAGGAAAATACATCAGACAATCTGGTGGTAGTGGACAATATGGACACTGTAAAATTAAAATTGAACCTCAAGAAGCTGGTAAAGGCTTTGAGTTTGTAAATAATATCGTGGGGGGAGCTATTCCAAAAGAATATATTGGGCCTGTTCAAAAAGGTATTGAAGAAGCAACTCAAGCGGGTGTACTTGCAGGATATCCAGTTTTAGATGTTAAAGTTACTTTATATGATGGTTCATACCATGAAGTTGACTCATCTGAAATGGCATTCAAAATTGCAGGTTCAATGGCATTTAGACAAGCAGTTTCAAAAGCTGCACCAGTTCTATTAGAACCAATGATGAAAGTTGAGATAACAACTCCGGATGAATATTTAGGAGATGTTATGGGAGATGTTTCATCAAGAAGAGGTAGAATTCAAGGAATGAATCCTAAAAATGGAGTTCATGTACTTGATGCATATATACCTTTAGCTGAAATGTTTGGATATGCAACAGACTTAAGAAGTAATACTCAAGGTCGTGCAACATATTCAATGCAATTCGATCATTATGAAAAAGTGCCTCAAGCAATTTCTGAAAAAGTAATTGGCGAGAGAGCAAAAAAATAGATTAGGAGGACATTAGTAAAATGGCTAAGCAAAAATTTGAAAGAACTAAACCACACGTTAATATCGGAACTATTGGTCACGTTGACCATGGTAAAACTACTTTAACTGCAGCTATCACTTTAGTATTAAATAAGAGATTTGGTACTGGTGAATTCGTTGATTATGCAAATATCGACAAGGCTCCAGAAGAAAGAGAAAGAGGAATCACAATTTCAACTTCTCACGTTGAATATGAAACAGCTAACAGACACTATGCACACGTTGACTGTCCAGGACACGCTGACTATGTAAAGAACATGATTACAGGTGCTGCACAAATGGATGGAGCTATCTTAGTAGTAAGTGCTGCTGATGGTCCAATGCCTCAAACAAGAGAACATATATTACTTGCAAGACAAGTAGGAGTTCCTAAAATAGCTGTATTCTTAAATAAAGAAGATCAAGTTGATGATCCAGAATTAATCGAACTTGTTGAAATGGAAGTTAGAGAATTATTAACTGAATACGAATATGATGGAGATAATACTCCAATCGTAGTTGGTTCAGCATTAAAAGCTCTTGAAGAACCAGATGGAGAATGGGGAGACAAAATCGTTAAATTAATGGAAGAAGTTGACGCATTCATCCCAGAACCAGTTAGAGACATTGATAACCCATTCTTAATGCCAGTTGAAGACGTATTCTCAATTACTGGTAGAGGAACTGTTGCTACAGGTAGAGTAGAAAAAGGTAAAGTAAAAGTTCAAGATAACGTTGAATTAGTAGGTTTAACAACTGAAAGAAGAACAGTTGTTGTAACTGGTGTTGAAATGTTCAAGAAAATGTTAGATGAAGCTGCTGCTGGAGATAACATTGGTCTTCTATTAAGAGGTGTTCAAAGAAACGAAATCCAAAGAGGACAAGTTCTTTCAAAACCAGGAACAATTAATCCACATACTAAATTCGAATCAGAAGTTTACGTATTAACTAAAGAAGAAGGTGGAAGACATACTCCATTCTTCTCAGGATATAGACCACAATTCTACTTCAGAACAACTGACGTAACTGGTAATATCCAATTAGAAGAAGGCGTTGAAATGGTTATGCCTGGAGATAATGCTAAATTTATAATCGAATTAATCACTCCAATCGCTATTGATGAAGGTTTAAGATTTGCCATCAGAGAAGGTGGAAGAACAGTAGGATCAGGCGTTGTTACTAAGATTTTAGCATAATTATACTGATAATTTTAAAAGGGGACTTTGTAGTTCCCTTTTTTTATGTTCAAAAGAATTCAAAATATTAAATAATTGAGGGATGTTTATTTTTAAAAAGAATAATTATACAATAAACTTTATTTATTTTCAGTTTTATATACTTCAAATTATAAAAAAAATTAGAAAATATAAAGATGATTTTTTCAGTCCATATGCCTTGCAAGTTTTTATGTTTTATGTTAATATATTTTAAGAAATCGTTTTTATATTAGGAGGAATTATGAAAAAAGAAATAAGGATAATATTTGTAATAGGCTTTAGTTTGTTTGCAATGTTCTTCGGTGCTGGAAACCTAATATTCCCAACATTTTTGGGCTATAATTCAGGTTCTTATTGGCCTATTGCTTTTATTTTGTATATGGTTGCAGATGGGCTTTTAGCAATGATATCACTTTATTGTGTATTTTCTTCCGGTGGTATTACAGAATTTGTAAAACCTTTAGGAAAATATTTGGGGACAATAATTTTAGTTTGTATATCTCTATGTATAGGACCTTTAGTTGCAATACCAAGAACTGGTGCAATTACTTATAATTTGGGGGTTGCAAATTTTGGATTTAAAAATTTAGTGGTAACAACTGCAATATTTTTTGTTATTACATATTTAATTTGCATAAAATCTGAAAAAATAGTTGATTTTATCGGAAGATATTTAACTCCAACATTACTTGCATTTTTGATTATTATGATTATAACCGGAATTATATCTCCTGTTGGAGAAATTCTACCAGGGGAAAATTTACAAAAAGTTATGTATGACTCTTTTATAAATGGTTTTCAAACTTTAGACGGACTTGGGGCAGGACTTTTTAATGCAGTTATAGTGAATGCTTTAATTTTCTATAAAATTAAAAAGGAAAGAGAAAAAAAGGTAATCCTATCTTCATCAATTATAGCTTTTATATGTTTAAGTATTGTTTATGGGGGACTTTGTTTCTTAGGAGCAAGTTCAAAACTTAATGTTGAAGGGGCAAAGAATGGAACAGCTATTTTACTTAACTTCACAAATTTATTATTTGGTCGTTCAGGAGTTTTAATGCTTTCTGTTATAGTAATACTAGCTTGCCTCACAACTTCAGTTGCTCTTACAGGTGGAGTTGCTGAATATTTTTCAGAATTAATACCTAAAATATCTTATAAAATTTGGGTTGTGATAGTTTGTTTTGCAAGTTTTATTTTCTCATGTCTTGGAGTAGATGCGATAATAAAATTGGCAGTTCCACTTTTATTTACATTGTATCCACCAATAATTATATTGATTTTGACAAGTGTATTCAGAAACAGAATCTCCTGTAATAGAGCTATAAAATATTCTGCAATAGTTGCAATAATTATTGGATTTATGACTGTATTAAATGACACATATGGAATTTTAGAATTTATAAAATTATTACCACTTAGTTCTTTAAGTTTTGGTTATTTAATTCCGTCTGCGATTGTCTTTGTAATTGTTGCATTATTTGAAAAGAATTCAGGAGATCACATTGATGTTCCTAAAGTATTAAATACCAGAATAACATTGCATGATGAAGATGTGGGAATGCTTTATTATATATCCGAAAAGATGGATGAACCAAAATCTGAAGTAATAAGAAAAGCAATTAAGAATTTATATGATGAAATAAAAGATAAAGAATAAGAAAAAGAAAAGGTTGAGGATTTTACTCCTCAACCTATTTTTGTTAAAATAATTTATTTTTTCTTTGCTTGGTTTGCAACTGAATTTATTTTTGCATTTATTTCATCTTGATTTCCTAAGTAATATTTATTTGTAACTTTAAAATTGTCATCAAATTCATAAACTAAAGGAATTCCAGTTGGAATATTTACAGAAATAATTTCTTCATCTGTTAAATTATCTAAATATTTAACCAATGCTCTTAATGAGTTTCCATGAGCAGCTATTAGAACTCTTTTTCCGTCTAACATATCCTTTTTTATAACTTCTTCATAATAAGGAATAACTCTTTCAATAGTATTTTTTAGACTTTCATTGTAAGGTAATTCACTTTTATTAACATTTCTGTAAGGTTCTTGATTATGTGGACACCTTTCATCATCCTTATCAAGTGCTGGAGGTGGAACATCAAAAGATCTTCTCCAAAGTTTTACTTGTTCTTCTCCATATTTTTCAGCAGTTTCAGCCTTATTTAAGCCTTGCAGTGCTCCATAATGTCTTTCATTTAATTTCCAAGTTTTTATAACAGGTAACCACTGTCTATCCATTCTCTCTAAAACAATATTTAAAGTGTTAATTGCTCTTTTTAAATATGAGCAGTAGCATACATCGAAGTCGTATTCGTTTTCCTTTAGAGAAAAACCTGCTTCGTTTGCTTCGATAATTCCTTTTTCTGAAAGGCCTACATCAGTCCAACCAGTAAATAAATTCAACTTATTCCATTCGCTTTCTCCATGTCTTATTAAAACTAATTTCATTTTCAAAAACTCCTTTAATTTTTCTTATACTAATTATATTATAAATAACAAAACTTTACAAGAAAAAATTTGTCTAATATCTATTTTAATGATAAAATAATAGTTGCAATTATTTATTTTTTGGAGGAAATATGTTACGAAAATATTTATATAGAATTAGGGCTATGCCATATTTATTATGGACAATTATATTTACGATAGTGCCTTTGTTTTTTATAATTTATTATTCTTTTAAAGTAAAAGATGAAAGTTTTGTTTTTACTTTGGATAATTACAAAAAGTTTTTCACACCAACTTATGTGAAAATTATTTTAGTATCTTTAAAATTATCCTTGATTTCAACTTTTTTATGTCTAATTTTGGGATATCCTGCGGGACTTTTTCTAAGTAGGATAAAAAATGAAAAGCGAAGAAATGTTTTTGTCTTGCTATTCATTATGCCTTTATGGACTAACTTTTTACTTAGAACTTACTCTTGGATGAGTATTTTTAGAGAACAGGGAATTATAAATCAAATGCTTATAAATATCGGAATTATAGATAGTCCTATAAAATTTTTAAACAATAACTTTGCAATTATTATAGGAATGATTTACAATTTTTTGCCTTTTATGGTACTTCCAATTTATACCGCACTTATAAATATTGACAAAGAATATATAGAATGTGCTAAAGATTTGGGGGCTAAAGGAAAAGATTTATTTTTAAGAATTATTTTTCCACTAAGTTTTAAGGGTGTGATTTCAGGTTGCATTATGGTTTTTATGCCTTCTGTAACAACCTTTATAATATCAGACTTACTTGGGGGAAGTCAGAATATGTTAGTTGGAAATTTAATTCAAAGGGAGTTTTTACAGGCTAGAAACTGGGAAACAGGTTCAAGCATTTCCCTAATTATGATTTTTATAATTTTTGTAAGTCTTATGGTTTTTAGAATGTTTATAAAAAAATCAGATAATGAATTTGCAGAAGGGCTTAAAATATGGTAAAAAAATATACTGGAAAAATATATCTTGCTTTGTGTTATATATTTTTATATATGCCAATTATATTTATGATGGTTTTTTCATTTAATGAATCAAGATATAATAAGGATTTTACAGGGTTTAGCTTAAAATGGTATGTTGAGCTTTTTAAGGATGAATCCGTTATGAATGTGTTTTTTCAAACACTTGTTATAATAGTAATTGCAACTATATTTGCACTTGTAATTGGAACAATAGGAGCTTGGTCTATATATAGATCCTTTAATCCAAAGCTAAGAAGCTATTTTACAAATGTAACATATCTTCCGCTTATTCTTCCTGATATTGTAATTGCAATTGGAATGATAATATTATATGTATTTTTTAAACTTAAATTCGGATATTTTACGATAATTTTATCACATATAATATTTAATATTCCTTTTGTGGTCTTTGCGATTTTGCCTAAATTATTGACTTTTGATAAAAGTCTTTATGATGCAGGAATGGATTTGGGAGCAAGACAGTTTCAGGTGTTTAAAAGAATTGTTTTACCACAGTTAATACCTAATTTAATCATAGGAGCATTGATTTGTATAACAATGTCTTTAGATGATTTTACTGTAAGTTACTTTACTTCCGGAAATGGCGTTGCAACACTTTCAGTTAAAATTTATTCAATGACTAAAAGGGGAATTAGTCCTAAAATAAATGCATTATCAACATTGCTTTTTGCAATAATAATTATAATTTCAACAATAACTTATGGATTTAAGAATAGAGGAATAAAAATGAAAAAAATTAAAAGTTTATTAGCATTATTACTAGTTTTTGCTACAGCCGTATCCTTTACAGCTTGTGGGAAAAGTAATAAAAAAGATGAGAAAAAAGAAGAAAAGACAGAACAAAGTACAGAAAAGAAAGTTTTAAATGTAACTAATACAGATCTTTTTATAGATCCAGAAACTATAAAAGAATTTGAAAAAGAGTATAATTGTAAAGTAAATTACACATTTTTTGAAGAAAATGAAGAATATTACACTAAATTAAAAAGTGGGGCAGAAAAATATGATGTAATCGTAGCAAGTGACTATATGGTTGATACCATGATTAAAGAAAATATGTTGGAAAAACTTGATAAAAATAAAATTCCAAATATGGATAAAGTTAAAAAAGAATATAGAAACTTAGTATTTGACCCTACGAGTGAATATTCAGTTCCATATACAATAGGAAATATCGGAATTGCTTATGACAAGTCAAAACAAGAAAAAGTTGATAGTTGGGCTGACCTTTGGGACGAAAAAAACAAAGGTGAAGTTGTAATGTTAGACGGAAGTAGATTTACAATGGCAATTGCTATGATAAAAGAAGGACTTGACCCTAACTCAACAAAAGAAGAAGATATTATAAAAGCAAAAAATTCTCTAATAGCTCAAAAGAAAATAGTAAAAAGTTATGTTGGAGACGATCAAGCAAAGGATAATCTAATTTCTGGAGATTCAAAACTTACTTGCATTTGGGGTGGAGAAGCTCTACTTGCAAAAGATGAAAATAAAAATGTAGAATTTGTTTTTCCAAAAGAAGGAGCAATCTTTATCTTTGATAACTGGGTAATCCCTAAAGTTTCAGAAAATAAAGAATTAGCAGCAAAATTTATTGACTTTATGTCAAGACCTGAAATATCTGCAAAAAACTGTAATTTTGTAAAATATGGCTCACCAATTGAAGGAGCAAGAGAGCTTATGGACGAAAACTTAAAAAATAGCGATATAGTCTTTCCTAAAAAAGAAGTATTTGAAAAAGGTTATGTATTAAAAGACTTAGGTGAATTAAACGAAAAATTACAAGACGCTTGGACTGAAATAAAAGCAAAATAAATTAAAATAAACAAAAGACACCATCTGGTGTCTTTTGTTGAATTGTGATTTACAGAAACGATATAGTGAAGCGATAATATTGTTACAACAAAAAC
The DNA here is from genome assembly GCF_035282425.1 of Parvimonas sp. M20. Taxonomy (NCBI): domain Bacteria; kingdom Bacillati; phylum Bacillota; class Tissierellia; order Tissierellales; family Peptoniphilaceae; genus Parvimonas; species Parvimonas sp. M20. Next base: position 18,872 of record NZ_JAYKBQ010000020.1, read on the forward strand.
AAAACGTTATCCTATTGCAAATACCTTTGACAAGAAATAATAATTTTGATATACTGTCTGTGGCTAAAAATTTCAACTTAAGTTTTAGCAAAAAATTACATTTTAGGAGGACGAAATGGAAGTTTCTGAAAAGAAAATTAAATGGCAGTCCCTAGTATTTATGTGTTTTTCAACACTTTGGGGATTTGGAAATGTTTTAAACGGATATATTTACTTTCAAGGTACTCAAGTAATATTCTCTTGGATACTAATGTTTGCATTGTATTTTGTTCCGTATGCACTTATGGTTGGAGAACTTGGTTCTACATTTAAAGATTTAGGTGGTGGGGTAACTTCTTGGATTCAAGAAACTACTAACTCTAAATTAGCTTACTATGCCGGCTGGACTTATTGGGCAGTACATATTACTTATATTGCTGGAAAAGGTTCAGGTGGTCTTAAGGCTTTAAGTTTTATGATTTTTAGAGATGCTAAAGCATATGATAGTATTCCTACAATGTATGTTCAATTAGCAACATTTGGTGTATTGTTATTATTCTGTTACTTAGCAACAAGAGGGTTAAGTCCAATCAAGAAGTTGGCAACACTAGCAGGTTCAAGTATGTTTGTTTTAGGTATTTTATTTATTCTTATGATGTATGCTGCACCTGTTATTAATCCAAATGGTGGATATTTAAAATTGAATTTTGCTTGGAATAATTTATTCCCTAAGATTGACTTGAATTACTTAAGTAGTTTATCAATTTTAGTATTTGCAGTTGGTGGTATTGAAAAGATTTCACCTTATGTAAATAAAATTGAGGGAGATTCTGCAAAAGAATTCCCTAAAGCTATGATGTTTGCAACTTTAATGGTTGTTATTAGTGCTATCTTCGGAACAGTTGCTATGGGACTTATGTTTGATGTCAACGAAATAAAAGCAAATTTTGACGCTTATGCAGCAAATGGTTCTTACTGGGCATTTCAAAAATTAGGGCAATACTATGGTGTTGGCGATTTATTATTAATCATTTACTCAGCAGCTAATACTGTTGGACAATTTGCAACTTTATTAATAAGTATTGATGCTCCTTTAAGAATGTTATTAGAAGACCCTAATGCAAGTCAATATATCCCAAGAAAATTATTAAAGAAGAACGAAAAAGGTGCTTATGTTAATGGGATTATACTAGTTGCAATACTCGGTGGAGCAATTATATTAGCTCAATCATTTGTTCCTGGAGCAACTACCGTTCTTAGACAACTTACTCGTCTTAACGGGGTAGTAATGCCGATGAGATATATGTGGGTATTCGTTGCTTACTTTGCTCTTAGATATGGTAAAGAAGAACTTACTAGACATTACAGATTTGTTAAAAACAGAAGCGTTGGACTATTCTTTGGAGCTTGGTGTTTCTTAATAACATTAGCTTGTTGCTTATTTGGAATGTATTCAGATGATCCATATGAAATGTTATTAAAGATTATAACTCCATTAGTTTTAGTTGTTTTAGGTTTAGTCTTACCAGTCATTAGAAAAATAGAAGATAGTAAATAAATTTAGATTATAAAACGATTATAAAGAGATAAAGGAACTTTGGTTCCTTTATTTTCTTTAAAATATATTTAATGATTTTTAATTAATTAAATAGGGTAAATTAAATTTTAATAGGAGGAATTGATATGAATAATATTAAAATTTCAAAAGAATTATTAACTTTTATTGATTCAAGTAAAAGTATGTTCCATACTGTTGATACAATGAAAAAATATTTTGACAAAGCCGGATATACATTCTTACCGGAAAATGCTAAATGGAAAATCAAAAAAGGTGGAAATTATTATACTACAAGAAATAATTCAAGTATATTGGCTTTTCAAGTAGGAAAAGAACTTAGCGACTACCATTTCCAAATAACAGCTGCACACAGTGATTCTCCAACATATAAAGTTAAAGCTGTTCCTGAAATGGATGCACCAGGAGAACATTTAAAGCTAAATGTTGAAGGTTATGGTGGAATGATTGACTCAACATGGTTTGATAGACCTTTAAGTCTTGCAGGTAGAGTTTTAGTTAGAGAAAAAGGGAAAATTGTAAATAAATTATTCTATATTGATAAAGATATTTTAATGATACCAAATGTTGCAATTCATTTAAATAGAGAAATAAACAGTGGTTATGCTTATAATAAACAAGTTGACTTATTACCTTTATTCTCTGCTGGAGAATTAAAAAAAGGTGATTTTGATAAAATGGTTGCAGATGAATTGGGTGTTAAAGTTCAAGATGTTGTTGCAAAAGATTTATTCTTAGTAAATCGTCAAAGACAATGTATTTGGGGATATAAAGATGAATTTGTTTCAACACCTAAACTTGATGACTTACAATGTGCATTTACATCAATGAAAGCATTTCTAGAAGCAAAAAATCCAAAGACTATAAATGTTTGTGCAGTTTTTGATAATGAAGAAGTAGGCTCAAACACAAAACAAGGTGCTATGTCAACATTTATGAAAGATGCTCTTAAGAGAATTAATGCTTCACTTGGATTTGGAACTGATGAATATCATCAAGCAGTGGCAAAATCTTTCTTAATAAGTTGTGATAATGCTCATGCTGTTCATCCAAATCATCCTGAACTTTATGATCCAACAAATGTAACTTTTATGAACAAAGGTATTGTTATAAAAGAAGCTGCAAATCAAAAATATACAACTGATGCTTTCAGTAGAGCAGTATTTTTAGAAATTTGTAAAAAAGTAAAGGTTCCAACACAATTCTTTGCAAACAGATCTGATAAAGTTGGTGGTTCAACTCTTGGAAACTTATCAAATATTCAAGTTAGCCTACACGCTCTTGATATTGGAGTTGCACAACTAGGAATGCACTCAAGTTTTGAAACTTGTGGAATTAAAGACACAGGATATATGGTTACAGCATTAAAAGAATTCTTCTCAACAAATATTAAAATTGATGGTTCTGACGGAGTGATTTTCGAATAATGGCAAGAAGAATTACACCAAAAGAAATGTCAGAAGATAAAGCCAAAATATCACTGACAGGATTAACCATCATTATGATGGGGACTCTGTTTATATATTTTTTATGGGCTGTTATAAATAGTAAATTTTTAGTTAATTTCAGTATAGATGCATTAGTTGGAGTAGTTGCTCTTGTTATTTTAATTAGAAATTTAAAAATAAAATACAATATAATAAAAAAATATACAAGTGAAAAACAATTTATGATTTTAGATTTAGTCGCTTTTGCCCTATGCTTTTTAATAAAAGTTGTAGTACAAATTCCATTTGATTTTTCTTTAATCATTTTGTTAATTTCACATTATGCGACAAAGCGAATATTTAATAAAATTATAGAAAAAAAGTGATGTTCAAATGAGCATCATTTTTTGTTTTGAAATTTAATTTTGTATTTTCTTTATGGAATTTTTGATATTATATATAACTTTATCCTTAGGAACATCATCGTGTTTTTTAAATATAGGCTTTGGACGACCACCATTTTCACTTTCTTCAAAACTCAATTCATAAATTCCGTTTTTTGAGATTATATTATTCAATTCTTCTTCCAGATATCCTTGAGAAATTTGATGTTTTAATTTTCCATTATTTTCAGTAATTTTAATTGTTCCAATGCTTTTACCATTTTGCAAAATAAAAAATGAAAATATATTTTCCTTTATCGAATATGGTTCGGATAGTTCCAAATTGTTAATGTCTTTAATTGCTGTACCAGTTAGGTTTTCTTTTACAAAAATCTCTTTTGCATAGTCAACAACTTTTTTAGGAACAGGACTGCTAATTAAATAAAATCCATTTTCGCTTTTATTGGTAGTATAGAATTCTTTATTTTTATTAGAATTACAAGAACATAAAGTTAAAATAGAAAACAGGAAAAAAATTTTTAATAATTTTTTCATAATTAAAACCTCCATAAATAATAAGTATGATATTTAAAAATTAAAATTACACAATATCAATTTACCTTATTATATAATACGATTTTATTTTATGTCAATATATGAGAGAAAAATAATAGTTATTTGTACATTTGTAAATGATGTGAGACCAAAAAATATAAAAAAATATAACCTGTATGGTAGAATTAAAGGAGAATTAATTCTCCTCTAATTCTAATAATTCTTTACGTTTTTCAATAGGAGAAAGCCAATTTAAAGTTTGCATAGGTAGTCTATTAGATTTATAGAGATATTTTTTCATTTGAGCAACCAAATCTTC
>NZ_JAYKBQ010000021.1:0-22354 GCF_035282425.1 Parvimonas sp. M20
AATAGGGCTCGAACCTATGACCCCCTGCTTGTAAGGCAGATGCTCTCCCAACTGAGCTATGCGCCCAAATATAACCAACAAACCAATTAAAAATAAAGTGGTGACCCCACCGGGATTCGAACCCGGGTTACCGCCGTGAAAGGGCGATGTCTTAACCGCTTGACCATGGGGCCTCATCAATCAATCCTTATTCTAAAATTGACTGCCTAATAATTATATATCATAACTTGTAATTTGTCAATACTTTTTTTAAAGTTTTAATACGATTAAATCTTTCTTTAAAACATACTTGTCAAACAGTTACCCGAATATTATACACTTTATTTTTTTTATTGTCAACACTTTTTCACAAAATTTTTTGATAATTTTATAGCTCCAAATTCGGCTCAACATTTAGTGTTAAATCACTTCTTACTCCAAAAATATACTCATAATATCCTGATGACGCAATCATAGCTGCATTATCTGTGCAAAGTACTTTATCCGGAAAATATGATTTAAAATTATTACTTTCACTCATTTTATTTATTTCTTCTCTTAATGTATTATTTGCAGATACACCACCTGACACGACAAGAGTATCTAAGTTTTTCTCTTTCATTAGCTTTTCAGTTTTATAAATCAACACATCAAAAACAGCCCTTTGAAAACTTGCACAGACATCTTCTTTTGATATTTCTTCATTTTTTTGTTTTTTACTGTTTAAATAATTAAGCACAGCTGTTTTTAATCCGCTAAAACTAAAATTATAGCTGTTTTTATCAAGCATTACTCTTGGAAAATCTATTGCCTCATCATTTCCAAATTTTGCAAGTCTTTCAACTTCAGGGCCTCCTGGATAATTCATTCCCAAGCATCTAGCAACTTTATCATAAGCCTCTCCACAGGCATCATCAATAGTCTTTCCAATTACTTCCATATTATTATAGTCTTTTACATGTACTAAATAAGTATGTCCTCCAGAAACCAAAAGGCAAATAAATGGAGGTTCTAATTCTTTATGAGTTATCAAAGCCGCACAGATATGTCCCTTCATATGATTAACTCCAACCAGTGGCTTTTTACAAGCATAGGATAACGCCTTTGCTTCTGAAATTCCAACAAGCAAAGCTCCTACAAGACCCGGCCCTTTAGTTACAGCTATTGCATCGATATCATCTAAAGTAATTTTTGCTTCTTCCAAAGCTTCTCTTACTATATTATTGATTACTTCTAGGTGCATTCTGCTTGCAACCTCAGGGACAACTCCCCCAAACTTTTTATGCATATCTATTTGAGAAGAAATTACATTCGAAATAATTTCTCTACCGTTTTTTACAACAGCAACACTTGTTTCATCACAACTGCTCTCTATCGCCATTATTTTAATATCATCCATCAAACTACCTCTTTTAACATCATAATTCCATTTTCTTTCGGATTGCTATAGTAGTCAACAATCTCCCTAATTTCTATAAATCCACATTTTATATATAGATTAATTGCAGGAATATTGCTTTTTCTAACTTCTAAAAATATCTTTTTAACATTATTTTTCTTTAATTCATTTAGTAAAAATTCGAAAATTTTAAAAGCAATCTGTTTTTTTCTAAAATCTTTTAAAACAACTATTTTGTAGATTTCAGCTTCATCTAAAATTTGATTAAATAGAATATATCCAATTACCTTTTTTTCGTTTTCTGCTACAATGACTCTTTGATTTTTTATATATTCTAAATAAAATTTTTCATCAAAATTATTGGAAAAATTTTCCTTATCCAAAGCTAGAATATCAAAGACATCTTCATTTTCGGCATATCTACATAAAATCATCTATTTTCCTTTATTTTCCATATCTCTTTGTGCTTGTGAAAGTCTTACATATTCTGGACTTAAGTTAAAACAGTCTGAAATATCTCCACTTTCAAATTTTCTTTTGCCTATCACACAAGCATTTCTTGAAACACAACTGTTCAAACAAGCAGGGGCAATCTCAAAATTTTTATTTTTTAAAATTCGATCTTTATATAAATTAACGCAATCTCCTACAAAAACAAATTCTCCTTTATCTGAAAATTCTTCCAAAAGCTCATCAATAGTTAAAAGTGCAGGAGATACAATATTTTCGTTGTTTAATCCTTCATATACTCCATAATAAACTCTTTCACCTCTGGCGTCAATTAAAGGAATTTTCTTTTTGTCGGAAAACACTCCAAAAGAAAGAGCCTCCAATGTGTTTACGGCAACCATTGGCTTATTTAAAGCCATTGCCAAAGCCTTTACAACCGTAACTCCTATTCTTATTCCCGTAAAAGAGCCCGGACCAGTAACTGCAACAAATAAATCAATATCTTCTATATCAATATTTAATTTTTTAAGCATTTCATCAACCATAACAAGCAAAATTTCATTATGGCTCATACTTTGATTAATACTAAAATCCCCAACAATATTATTATCTTCCATTATGGCACAAGAACTATGAGTTGTTGAAGTGTCTATTGCTAAAATTTTCATTGTAATTCCTCTATAATTTCAATTTCTCTTTTATTATTTCCTCTAATTACAATCTTTCTTGAATTTTCAGAAATTTTTAAAATCTCAAGCTCGATTAAATTTTTAGGTAATAAATAATCGGCATTTTCCGCCCATTCTATCACTGTTATACCATCAGGATAAAAGTAATTTTCATAATCTATTTGATAAAGTTCTTCCGGAGAGTCAATTCTATATAAGTCCATATGATTAAACTCAAACTTTCCAGAATATAAATTAACTAAATTAAAAGTTGGAGAGGTAATATCTTCATTTATCCCTAAATTTTTTCCCAAAAATTTAGTAAAAGTAGTTTTCCCAGCCCCAAGATCTCCAACCAAAGAAATCACATCACCATTTTTTAAAGTTTTCGAAAATCTTTTAGAAAAATTATCACATTCTTCTAAAGAATTTAAAATAATCTCTAACAAATTTCCCCTCCTAAATTCTAAATATAAATTACATTTTATTATATCATAATTTCTTTTTGACAATTAAATTTTGGTTATTATGATAAAATAATTACAGCTTTATCATAAGGCATAAATCTATAATTATTATATCACAAAAAATATTTTTATAACAGTAAAAGCAGAAAAAGGAGATTAATCCAACCTCCTTTTTCACTATATAAATTATTCTGTAAATTTAAGTTTTACATTCTTCAATGTCCAAGTATATTCTTCTAATGACATTTTTAAATTTAGGTCTAACTCTTTTTCTTTATATTTAGCGATAACTTCATCTGAAAAAGTTAGCTTTATCTTGTTTGTATTTAAATCATAACTGGCTTCTATTCCTTCGACTCCGGTACTTATTTCACCAAATGGATTCAAAGCTTCCTCCGCTCCGAAAACTTGTGCCAATGAATTTCCAAGTTCTTTAGTTCCTTTAAAAGGCGTTGTAAAAGAAACTTCCTTCCCTTTTACTTCAACAGTTTTTCCAAAATCTACTCCTTGACCAGAAAATTGCATGCTTCCAATTCCTTCATTTAATGCTTTTTCCAATCTTTCAGCAATATAATCTCCTAATCCTTCATAATTTTTAACTCTATTTCCTGAAAAATCTAAATCTTCAATTTTATCTAAACCCTTAATAATTGAAACATCTTCTATTCTATTAGCTGAAATATCTAAAAACGTAAGCTTTTTCAAGTTTTTTAAAGGAGAAATGTCTGTAATTCCCTTAGAAATTTTCTTGTGAAGTTCATCTCCCTCAACAGTTACATTATAATGCAAATCCAATCCTTTAAGATTTGTAAGATTAGAAAGGGGTGTTATATCTTCAATTAAATTGTTATATAATTTCAAGAAAGTAAGCTTTGTTAAATTTGAAAGTGGTTTTAAATCAACAATTCTATTTCTTTGAATTTCTAAGTATTCCAATTTAGTTAAATTTTTAAGAGGAGAAATATCTGAAATCTCATTTTCATTTAATTTCAATTTCTTCAAATTTTTTGCATATTCCAAACCTTTAATACTCTTCATACCCCTAGTAACAGCAAATTTAAAATCTTTTGTTCCAGCTAAACTTTGAGGAACTCCAAGAATTGAATATTTTGCATTTTCACTAAAATCAGCACTTCCATCTTCTTTTAAAAAGATTGATAATTCTGTTAAACTTTCCATTTCTTCGACTGTAACTTTTTGATTATCAGCTCTATTTTTATCTAAATTCTTATTTATTACCTTTAAAAGTTTTGCATCTTCAATTTCAACATATTTTTTAGCTGATTTAACTAATTTTACTTTCAAATTCAGTACAGTAGGATTGTTCGCATAGTCCATTTCGTTTTCACATTCATATTTAACTTTTACTTCTAAACCGCTATCTGTAATATTGTTGAAAATGTCAGATGTTAAATTGAATTTTAGCTTTCCGTTTTCCAAAGTTACTGATATATTTTCATTATCAGTGCTAACTTTAATATTTCCACCTTTGGCAATCTTTTCAAGTCCAACAAAAGGATTTTCAATCTCAAAAGTTTTTTCGCTAACTTCCACATTTTCTAAATCAACATTTTGATTGTGAATAACTTTTTCGAATATTCCCTTCTTATCATTTATTGGTGAAAAATCTTTTATTTTATTTCCATCAAGTTTAAGACTTGAAAGCTCATTCAAATCTTTAAGTGCAGAAATGTCAGAAACATTATTATTAGATAAAATTAAATTTGAAAGTTTATTTAAAGATTTTAAAACACTTATATTTTCTACATTATTCTTGTCTAAATACAAGTAAATTAAATCTTTTAAATTGCCCACAGCATCAATATTTTCTACATTATTTTTATTCAAATTTAAGCTTGTAAGTTTATTCAGATTTTTCAAGGAAGTAACATCTGAAATTTTGTTATTTTCGAGATTCAAATCTTCAAGTTTTGTAAGTTTATTTAATTTAAAACTGTCAAGATTATTTCCCTTTAAACTCAATTTATTTAGCTTTGTCAAACCATTTATTACAGAAATATCTTTTATTTTATTATTTCCTAAATCTAGATTTTCCAATAATTTCAAATTTTTTAAAACACTAATATTCTCAATATTATTGTTATCCGCTCTAAAATAAGTCAATTTTTCAAGCTCTTTAACATAACTTATATCAGAAATTTTATTTGAATAGATATCTAAAAGAGTTAATTTTTTAAAGTTTTTAACAATGCTCATATCAAAAACTTTATTCACTGCAAAATCAAAATTTTCTAAATTTGAAAGATTTTTTAATGAGCTAATATCAGAAATATTATTATGTGAAATATATAAAAATTTCAATTGTGTTAAATCTTTTAGTGGAGAAACATCAGATATTTCATTATGAGAAAGTCTTAATAATTCAAGATTTTTAAGACCTGCAAGAGGTGTTAAATCCTTAATAGCTCCCTCTGAATATCTTATTTCTTCATTATCATCAGGAATTTCTCCGGAAGAAATTGTAAGAGTTTTTAAATTTTTACAATATTCAAGCCCTTTGATACTGCTAACTTCTATAAGATTTTCTTCAGCAGCATCCATTCCTCTGATTCCAATAGATTCAATTTTTTCCAAATCGCTCTTATAAATTTCATTGGAATTCTTATCTTTTCTATATGATTTATCATTAAGTTTAAAATTGTATTCATTCATTTCTGCTTCAAAGCTATCTTTGCCTTCATAGGCATGTAACTTATCCAAAATGAACTTTTTCAAATTTTTATCTTCAAACTCTACAACCTTATCTTTTTCTTCATCAGGCTTATTATCATCTGGCTTGTTTTCGTCAGGTTTGTTTTCATCTACTTTTGAATTTGCATCATTCCACATCAAAACTCCGACATAGTCGTAAGTTTTGCCTTTTATTTCTATATTTCCGGATAAATTGGCAGAATTTTTATAAGTACCTTCTGCATTTGAGTTATAAGCCAAAACTGAAGACATCAAAATTCCTGTACCAACTGCAACAGATAAAAGTTTTTTTGCATTTCTCTTTTTAGAAACTAAAACACAAATAACTCCAACAATTCCCGCTACCGCAATTGTTACATTGATTTTGTAAACTCCTGCAATACCTGTTTTAGAAAGTTTTCCTTTTTTAATTCCATCCTTAATAGCTTCTACAACTTCAAATTGTATTTTTTCATTTTCTAAAACTTTCTTTTCTCCGACCTTTACATCACCGATTTCAAGTTCTTTACCTTTAACAATTTTAAGACCTTTTATATCTTCTGTCTTTACTTTAACTCCTACCATATCTTTTGAGCTCTTGTTTTCAACAGAAATCTTAAAAGTTCCTTCGCCATCTGCGATTAAATTTACTGTGATTCCTTCTTTGTTGTAAATCACAGTTTCACTATCAGCAAAACTCACTTGTGAAAAAGAAAATCCACAAAGTAGCGCTAAAGCTAATATGTTTTTATTTTTCATAATTATCCTCCGTTAAAAATAAATATATACTAATATTTTATCATATTATGTCATATAAGTATAATAATTTTTTCTTATGCACAAGTTTGTATATATAATTTTTTTCTATAAAAAAAGAACTATGCACCACATAGTCCCTTAAAAAATTTTCTAATACAAATTAAACGATAATAACATCTTCAAATCCATTTCTGATTGCTATTTGTTTTAATTCTTCCATTTCATCATCCGTTGGAGCTGAAAACATACTGTATTCTTCTCTAACTCCATATTTTCTGTATTTTATAATTTTATATCTAATGTTATGTCCCTTTTTTATGTATTTGGAAAGCATCCTTGTAATTTTATCAACTGTAGTTCTATTGTCCATTCCAGCAATCGTTACAGTCCTTATCTCAAAAAGTTTATTTATACTTGCAAGATATTCAGCATTTTCTAAAACTACATCAACCTTACTTTTAGTTATAAAAAGATGTTCCTCATTATCAAAAGCCTTTATATCAAGCATAAAAGCATCTGAAACTTCAACAAAATCAGGAAGTCTCTTTAAAGGTATTCCACCATTTGTATCAACAAAACAAGTAAGACCAAGCTTTCTAACCTCTGTAAAAAGAGAAGTTAAAAAAGTATGTTGCAAAGTACATTCTCCACCACTAACTGTAATCCCCCTTATAAAAGGTATATTCTTTTTTATTCTTTCGACCGTTTCTTCAACTGTCCAATTGTAAATCTTTGGACTTGAGAGATGCTTACAAACCCTGATACATTCATCACAATTTATACAGGTTTTATCATTCCAAACTATTTTTCCATTTACATTCTTCAAACTCTTAGTCGGACAAGACGGAATACATTCCATACAATTTATACAATGTCTAATAGTTTCAGGATTATGACAATAAAAACAGTTAAAATTACAACCCTGTAGGAAAATAGACGTCCTGTTTCCAGGTCCGTCTACCACCGACATATCTATTATTTTATTTATAATTCCTTTATTTGACATCTCTAACCTTACGTTCTAATAAATGATATTTTTCAAAAGCCTCTCTTGCATATTGAACAGTATCATAGCTGATACTTTCTCCGTCAATAAATTTTTGCATATCAGATTTCTTTACTAAATATCCTGTTACACGAATCAAATCGCCATTTTCTCCATAACATGAAATATATCTCATATTTAATCTAAATGCAGCCTTAAAAATATCTAAAACAGCAGCAGGATTCTTTTCAGCAGTTTCATCAAACGGAAAATGGTCGCCAATTCCTGACGGAAAATACTTATGGAATAAAGCTGAATGTTTAATGTGGTCATACATCGGTATTTCCTTACCAATTCTAATTCTAACTCCTGCACTATCTTCCATATCATCTTGAGCCCCAACTTGTGAATGAAGCATAAATCTATGGTTCCAGAAAGTTGAATACTTACTTTCAAATGAATTAACTCTATTTTCTACAAAATCCATTACTTCTAGCCCTAAATTGTTGGCATAATCGTCTTTTCCATACACTAAATCTTTACTTTCAAACTCTAAAAGTTTTTGAACACACTCATGAAGTCCTACAACTCCAAAAAGTCCAACAAATCTATCTAGCTCGATAAAACCTTCTTTAACTAAGAAGTTTTCCTCAAAGAAAGGAGTTTCTTCAACTATAAATCTGATTTTTCCTTCCATAAAATTGCACATTAAATCTATCGCTTCAGGCAAAACTCTATCAAAGAAATCTTGTTTTGAACTTGAACTTCTCGCAAGAGAACCAAGTCTTAATCTACTTAAAGTAAATGCCCCACCTGAAATTGGAAGTCCATTATAGCAACTTGCTATCGCATAATCTCCATTAAAATCTTTTCTATAGTATTTATCATTAGCAAAAGCAGGATTTGCAGTTAAAAGAGATGCATAAACTGCCTTTTCTCCAAAATCGTCAGGTGTAATATCTTCATCATAAAGAATAGTCATATTTGGAGTAACATTATTTAAAGTTGGAAGTAATTCTAAAATAATTTCACCTGCAACAGTCTTTTCAGGACCGATATTTGCATGGCAAAAACTGTCATTAATTGTTCTATCTAAAGAAACTAAAAACCACTTAATTAACTTTTTAGCTTCCTCTCTATCTGTAATAAATGGATCTAAAAGCTTATCAATTTTCCCAATATAAACTGGATATCTTGTTATAGAAGGAACATGATGATAAAAAATCAATAAACTGTTAATGGCATCAAGCAAAGTTTCAGCTTTCTCAAGACGTAAAAACTTACAACCCTCATCCAAAAGTTTTTGATAATTAGGGCAAATGTATCTCGGCGCATAAGGCGCATGACCTTCCCACAAATCGCAGAAACCTCCATTTTCAGAAATTTCAAAAATTCTCTCATTAACTGAACTTACAGGAAAATCATTCAAATTCTCTGCAAGCTTTGCAAGTTGAGAAGTCTTTTGTTCATAAGTTAAATCCTTAGCCTTAATAATATTCATTGATAATTCTCTAGCTTCTTCCAATGTTTTTATTTTAGAAATCATAAATACCTCCAATTTTATGTCAAAAAGTCATTTACTATTTACCCATATTATATATGAATAATCTCCAAAATGATACTGTTAATTGTCTTTTTTAAACGGATATTTTAAGAATTTTTTCAAATAAAATGTAAAAAGCAATTTATAAATACAATTGAGTATTTATGAGATTCCCATAGTAATCCCCACTTTTGAAAATATCAATGAAATTTCCAAAACAATTATACCAGAAAATACAATTACTCCAAATAAATTTACTTTTGTTTACTTGTAAACAAAAGTATGAGATCTCTCCACTTCACTCAACTTCACTTCGTTTCGGTCGAGATGACGTTTTAAGAGCTTTACTTTTAAAAGTAATTTGATGTGAAATATTTATATTTTTTTGTCAGATACGTTCTTGTATATTAAATAATACTAAAATATAATTAAGAACAGAGCTTTATAAAATATTCAAAACAATTGTATCAAAAGATACAGTTACTCCTGTCAGACCTACTATTGCTTATAAACAAGCAAAGTTAGGGCTAGATTGACTACTCTCGAGATAACGTGTTGGTGGTTTTTCTTTAAGTTGCTATGACATGAATTATTTAGTTTATATATATTTTTCAACTTAGATAACTGAGAGTTCCTAATTTTTTATATAGTGAATAATATCCATTTTATCATTTATTCTATCAATTTCTCCAGTCTTTGTATATCCTAATTTTTCGTATAAGTAGCAGTTTCCTTTTTCTTGAAATATTGTATCAAGCTCCCAATTACCTTTACCATGAATTCTTTCTATTTCATAGAAAGCTTTTTGAGCTAACCCTCTATTACGAAATCTCTCCATTATAAATACAGGTGCTACTCTTTTTCTGCTTCCTTCTCTCCTATCAATTACCCGAATAGCACCAACGATATTATTTTCCTCATAAATATAATAAAAGAAAGTATATTCTTGAAGTAATTTAGTTTTGATCTTTTCTTTAGTTTCATTTGCAGGATTAGTATCAAAATCTTGATATTTATCCAATAATTTTTGGAATGCTTGAACTTGCATTTCCCATAATTTTTCTGTGTCCTCAACGCTTATTCTAACTAACTTTATATTCATAGTTCACCTCAATTTCTAAATCTACTTCTCTAAAGATTAATATTATGACAAAATTAATTTTATATAAACCTTTTTAGTATTTCTTATTCAACTTTCTTAAATTTGCTAAATTAATATCATAAATGACACTTCTTAATTCTATCATATAACATTAGTGTTATATTAGTTTTAAACTAACAATACATAAATCAATAGATTTTAATAATTGTGATTATAGTTTTCTCTTATATTAATTATCCCTTTAATTCCATGGAATTGTATTTCAGCTAAGACTCTTCAAAACTTACTAAATCCATATTATCTTTAAGACAAACTTTTTAACTATTTTCATAATAACTTTTAAGTTTATAAAGTTGTTCTTTTATGTTACTCTTTAATTCTTCTTCTACTTGAAAATAAGTCAACAACTCTTCTATTTCATCCTCATCTCGTTTTAATCTTACAAAATTAAATACTTCTTCATCATGATAGGAATCTTCAAATATACCTCTTAAAGTAATTAACCTAAGAAGATTTTTGTTAAAATTGTCTTCCAATTTATTAAAATATATCCCTAAATGTACTAAAGCTTTTTCTTTTTTTCCTAATTTATATAAACATTTAAACATCATTCCATGTTTCCCAATAATATCAGAAGATTTTAGTGAACACTTATAAGCTTTTTTATACATTCATTGCTCATAAAACACCCTTGACTTTTCTAATATTAAATCATACTTATATCTATTTAAATCATTACTTAAATATTTGTATTTAAAAATTATATTATTAAGCTCATAAAAGTAATTATTAATAGTCTTAAAATTATTTGCCATAAAACTTATATTTGGATTAAATGGAAAGAAAACTCTACCATTAAATTCATTTTTTGCATTATCATTATATGAATAACATGTAATAGCCTCTTTTATTTTCTTTAACAAAATAATTTCCTTACAAGTCATAAAATTATGATAAAAACTTAAGCTTTCTACCTATTCAACAATTTTTTTTGACAGTCTATCTAGTTCATTCCCTATAGGTATCAAATAATCTTTGTTCTCATCATATAAATATGATTCATTTAAACATTTATTTTGTAACATCAAATCATACTCTTCCTCACTAAAAATATTTGCTTTTATTTTGTTTTGAGATACTGAAGGCCTCATGCCACGATTGTCAAACGCCATTTGTAGATAAAATAAAATATACATGGAAATTACATTTACATCATATTCAACTACAGGTCTTACTTTTCTATATCTAATAATTTCTGGTATCTTTGTGAAAATCAGCCAAAAAATAAATCCTGAAACTAAAGATGTTACAACAGAAATGATTATTTCATACATACAACAATTTCCTTTCTAAATGTTAAATTATTTTTAATTTTTTTATTATTCTTAAATTATACTAATTACAATTATTGAATAATATTGTAAAAGTATTAGCAATATACATATTAATTATAACATAAATAATTGTTTAAGATAATGATTTATTTACTTTTAAAGAAGTTAAATTATCTATGAAATCTCCAGCGCAATTGCATCAGAAGGTACAATTGCTCTCGTCAGACCTACTATTGTTTGTAAACAATCAAAGTTAGGGTAAGATTCACTTCACTCAGCTTCGATTTAGTCAAAATGACGTGTTTGTGGTTTTTCTTTAAGTTGCTATGACATGAATTTTTTTGTTTTTTATATTGTATGACCCCCTAAACTCAGACATAGGATTTAGGAGGTCATATTATATAATCAATCTTTTATAGTTCTAATTGTATCCCTTTTTTTCTTAAGTTTTCTAAACACTCAATCAAATATTCATTATTGTGTTCTTTGTAAATTGGGGTATCTGTAATTTTTTCTTCAAGATTATTATAACTTTCTGCTTTCTTTCCTCTATAATTCTTATCTTTCCATTCTATAGATACTTTAAACCCTCTTTTTTCCATTTCATCCATAACTAATGAATGATACATAAATAAGTGATATGGAGAATATAAAAATACATAATCTACAGTTTTATGTTTCTTTTTCCATCCATTTCCCCTAAGTGCACAACATTCTCTATGTTGTCCAAGAAGCTGATTTTTAGGCAATAGATGAATAATTTTTTCATGCCAAAGTCTCATACTGTTCTCCTATTAATAAAGTTGATTCTTGTAAATATTTATTTGGATATCTAGTTAGTAAAATATTGATATATTCAATTACATATTCCTGATTATTTTTTCCTTCCATATATTCTTCTAATATATTAAATAATTCTTGTTTTTCAATTTCACTTGATTTTTCTTTAAAATATCCCCATACATGAAGAATAGCATTTCTAAAATCTTTTTTGCTTTCTTTCATATCTCTTACTTTTTGTATTTTTTCATTTAGAACTAAAATATCTACTTCTTTTTCTTTCAAATACTCTCTTATCTCTAAATATGTTTTATGAGATTTGCTTAGTACATAATATTTATTTTTCGCCCATAGTTCTTCACATTCTTTTTTTATATTTTTGTTACTCATATTAGCACCATCTTTCAAGGTATCCAAGGTATTGATACATTTAATATAACCACTTTTTATACTAATTCAAAAATGATTTAAAATTATATGTTTTTATTATACCCTAAATAAACTATTTAATTTTTGAATAATAGTATTTATATAAAACTATAAAAATTTCAAGTTACAGAGCTTTATGAAATCTTAATAAGAATTGTATCATAAGATGTGATTATTTCTGTAAATTCTACTTTTATTTACAAGTAAACAAACAAAGTTAGGGCACGCTACACTCGAGATGACGTGTTAGAGATAATCCTTTACTTTTTAGCTTAACGTTAATCCTAAAACAACTTCAAAAAATGATTATTTTTTCACAAAAAAACGACCAAAATATGGTCGTTTCATCCTATATTTAATTCTTATATAAATTTTCTCTTTTTATTCCAAAGTTAAAAGTAATGCCATTTTAAAATTCTTTTCAGCCTTTACATAATGTCTTCCAGCTTTTGCAAAGTGGAAGCATTCTCCTGCTTTTATTACATGGTCTGTTCCTTCGTATCCGATTATTCCTTCGCCATCTAATGCAAATACTATTGCTTCTCCCGGTGCTGAATGTTCTGATAGACCTGTTCCCGCATCAAATGCCATTAATACAAACTTCATTTTATCATTGTGAACTACGTCCATATTTACGATTTTACCTTCTTGGTATTGTAATAATTCACCTAATTTAAAAACCTCTCCCGCTTTTACTAACTTATTCATAAAGTCCTCCTTTTTTATTGCAATTTCAGTGAATATTGCTCCTGATTTAGTTCTCATACCAACTGGAACTTCAATTGGTGTTACAATACATTCACCTACTTTTACTTTTTTAATATTTTCAGAAAATCCATATACTTCAAGCTCTCCCTCTGCTACAATCAACAGCTTATAATAAGGGAATAATTCTGCACTTATATCTGTATCTTCTGCCATAGAAAAATATGCTATGTAATTTTCTCCTCCATGTACCTCTTTTGATATTGTACATCCTTCTAGTGCTTTATTATCTTTAGCTATGGAGAATACTTTCCCAACTTGTTCTTTCAAACTGCACCTCCTCTATTATTGAAAACAATATGTATTTGCAAAATATATACCCAATACTAAAAAATTATTAACCAAATTTTTATATTTTTATCTTTAATTGTAACTTAATAAATTTAAAGCTTCAAATTCATTTTCAACGAAAAATATATCTCTTCCACTATTACATTCATATATAAAATCTCTTAAAGATTTACTTTTATATTTTGAAAAATCTCCTATAATAGCCAATTTCATTTTATAATTTATTATCTTTTGTAGAATTTCTCCAGCTATTTTAGTTCTTAAATCAAAAAAATCTTCTATTAAATTATCTTTGCTAATTATAAATTTATTTTCTCCCGTTTCATAAGCTAAACTCATAAACACATCTAAAGCTGATTGTTCATCGAATATTAGTATTTTTTCATCTTCAATTTTTACAACATTTATATTGTCTTTAATATTTATTATTCTATATTCCATTGAATTACCTCCAAACTTAAATTGAGTCTTTTAAATGATTAATTCTAATGATATAATTTACTTATCAACAATATAATATCTTAATTCACAAAAAAGGTCAATGTAAAAAACATCGACCTTTTTATCTATTTACTTACTTTTTTAATTTTTTTATATAATTATTTATCTTCATCTACCAAGCCTGAAAGTTTTGCAACACTGTAAGTACAAACTATATCACCTGTAACATTATTCATAGTTTCAAACATATCAAGTATTGGGTTAATTCCTAATGCAAGACCAACTATGATAGCTATTTGATCTGGAGAAAGTTTCATATTTTGTAAGATTATAAATAGTAACATTAAACTTCCCCCTGGAACTCCACCCGCTCCTACTGATGCAAGTACAGTTGTTAATACTAAAACTGATAGTGAAACAAATGTAACTTCAACACCAAACATATTAGCTGCTAAAATTGCGAACATTGGTAAGTGGATACAAACTCCATCCATGTTGATTGTAGAACCTAAAGGTAATGCGAATGAAGAAATATTTTCGCTTATTTTTAAATCTTCTTTTGCAACTCTAAGAGATACTGGAAGTGCTGCAGCAGAACTTCTTGTTACAAATGCAGTTAGCATTGGTTCTTTTATTTTCACCAAAACCTTGAAAGGATTTACTTTTAATGTGATAGCCATCATTAAAGGATAAACTATTACTACCATGGCAAAAATTCCAAGTACAACACCAATTGTAAGTTTAATATAAGGTCCAAATAATGATGAACCATAACTTGCAAAGTTTACTGAAGTAAGAGCAAATACCCCAATTGGAGAATATGCTAAAATCCAATCTACAATTTTGAATATAGCTTCTTTTGCAACGTCGATTATTTCAAGTAAAGTCTTAACTTTTCCTGAATATTCAGCTCTTTCGGAAATCATCTTTAGTGCAAGTCCAAAAGCTATAGAAAATACTATAATAGCTAAGAAGTTACCTTCTGCCAAAGCTTTGAACGGATTTTGGAACATACTGATAAATACATCTGTTAATGAACTGTTAGCTTTACTAGCAATTTCAGAAGTATTTTGTGGATTTATAAGAGTTTTCCACGCAGCTTGTTGCGCTTCTCCTGATCCAGGGTTAAATCCTATCGCAAGTACTGAACCTAAAACTGCTGCAAAAAGTGAAGTTAAAAAGTACCAAACTATTACTTTTATCCCAATTTTCCCAAATTCCTTTGTAGGAACAGAAGCTGCTCCATCAATTAAGGACAAAAATATTACAGGTATTACAATCATTTTTAACATTGCAACCAAAACTTGACCAAATGGGGAAACGATTTTTGTATATTTTGTAATATCAACTTTCGTTAACCACAACACAACTCCAAGTATCAAACCTGCAATAAAAGCTATAAATACTTGAAGTACCAGATTTTTTTTACTCATAATAGCCTCCTCTAAAAAATTTAACCTTATTTCAACGAAAATTCAATAAAATAAAGTCATTTAAAATAATATACTTTTTTGATAGCGTTCTCAGTATAATTAAATTTCATAAAAACTCTATCTGTACTATTATAATAGCATAAATAGCAATCGATTGTCAATCGTTTTTCTAAAAATTTTTATGGTAAAAACTTTCAAATTAAACCATTATTAACTAAATTTTTTTCACAAACTTTATAATTTACTATTTATTTTTTGTCATTTTTATATTATAATATTATTGTACAATAATATTTAAGGAGGAATGTTAATGGAGAGTAAATTAGTTACATTATTAAGAAAAGTTTTAATCGATAAGACATTTGATTTAAAAACTGATAGAAGATTATATTCAGAATTCACTGTTCTTAAAGTTAAGAAAAAAACTGTTATAATCAAAGAAAATGACAAATTAGATTATTTATATTTGTTAGTTAGAGGAAGTGCCAATGTTGTTCACTTCACACCTGTTGGAGAGTTAATCGTCTTTAATCACATAACTAATACTTCCATATTTGGATTACTCGAATTTATGGATGACAAACATGATTTCTACAAGAGTGTTGCATTTTTTAAAGATACAAGACTTATTAGAATTCCTGTTGAAAGATTTGAAAAAGAAGCTGAGAGTATTGAACTTTTAAAAATTTACAATCACTTCTTGTTGGATTTTGCAAAACACTCAATTGCTACATTTGATTTAACAAAGAATTATGGTAGAAAGAAAAACTTAATTGAGTTTTTCTTATCAAAATGTGTTGATGTAGAATTCCCTGTTAGAATTACTTTGACTAAAAAAGTTATTTCAGACTACTTGAGGATTAATGAAAGAACAATGTACAGATATTTAAACGAATTACTTGATAGAAATTGTATTTCAAGAAAAACTGGTAAGATTATAATTTCTAAAGAAAATTATGATAATTTAGTTGAATATTCAAAAGAAAAAGGTGTTGATAGCGAATAATAGGTGAAAATAATGGATGATTCAATAGAAAATGTAAATTTATCAAGTCCTGAAATTAAAACAAAAAAATTTAATAAAAAATCTTTATTTTTAATTTTAAATTATTTTGTAACTCCAATTTTGATTTCAGTGGTACTTTTTTTAGCTTTAAATAATCAGACCATTTTTGAAAATTTGATGAATTTGCCGTCAGTATCAAAATTCTTTCAAGACAATCCATATTTATTGAAAGACGAAGAAGCATTTAAGAATTTCATTATAAGTGTAGTGAGTTCTATTGCAATACTTATTACATTTATAATAGGAGTTTTCTTAAGTAGAAATAGAAGTGATAGTATTTCAATAAGAAAATCTGAGAGAACTTTAATAAAGTTACTATTATTTGGAGTTGGACTTGGTATATTTATGATTTTATGGAATATCATAGTTTCATATTCATATCAGTTATTAGGACTAAATTTTAGAAGTGAAAATACTCAAGGTATTTTCAAATCTTTACAATATAATAAGATATTAATAGTAAATATGTTATTATCAGCTCCAATTGGAGAAGAAATTGCTTTTAAATATGGTATATTTACATTTTTCCATGAAATTTTTCAAGATAAAGGAATTTTTTTGAAAGTCATCATTCCATCGTTTATTTCAGCATTTATATTTGCTCTAATTCACGACGGATTGTATTTAGTTCCTTTGTATATAGTACCAAGCTTTATTGGTTGTTTAATATACAAAAAAACTAGATCTTTATTGCCTTGTGTTTTCGGACACTTTTTAAATAATCTAATTGCGTTAATAATAATGTTTTGGTAAAATAAGAACCCCACCCTTCCACGATACTTCGCATCGGGTGGGTTCCCGGAAACTTTGCTGTTTCACAATTAAAAAGCTATTGAAGTTTTGCTTCAATAGCTTTTTTTGTTTAATATAAGTTCTTTATTTTTATTATTTTACAATTTTTGAATTTACTTCTTCCAAAATCATTTCAAGGAATATCTCAAATTTCACTGAGCCCTTATCTCCCTCTCCACGTTTTCTAACTGAAACAGTTCTTTCGTTTACCTCATTTTCTCCAACGATTAAACTATATGGGACTTTAGCAAGTTGTGCTTCTCTGATTTTTAATCCGATTTTTTCTGCTCTGTCATCCACAACTGCTCTTATATCTTTTTTTGCAAATTCTTTTTGTAATTCATTTGCATAGTCATTAAATTTATCTGAAATAGGTAAAATTTTAACTTGTTCAGGTGCTAACCAAGTTGGAAATGCTCCTTTATATTCTTCAATCAAGTAAGCTACAAATCTTTCCATTGTAGAAACAATTCCTCTGTGAATTACAACAGGTCTGTGAGTGTTCTTTCCGTCTTCCCCAACATAAGTCAAATCAAATCTTTGTGGTAATAAGAAATCAAGTTGTATTGTAGAAAGAGTTTCTTCTAAACCAATAGCAGTTTTAACTTGAACGTCAAGTTTAGGACCATAGAAAGCAGCTTCTCCCTTTGCCTCAAAGTATTCATATCCCAAGTCGTCCATGGCACTCTTAAGCATAGCTTCAGCATTATTCCACATTTCATCATCATCAAAGTATTTTTCTTTATTTTCAGGATCTCTATAACTTAATCTAAATTTATAATTCTTTATATCAAAATCTTCATAAACTGATTTCATTAAATTTACAACTCTTGTAAATTCATCTTTAATTTGATCCGGACGAACAAAGATATGAGCATCATTTAAAGTCATCTCTCTAACTCTTTGTAATCCTGAAAGTGTTCCACTCATTTCATAACGGTGCATCATTCCGAGTTCAGCAATTCTTATAGGAAATTCTTTATAACTATGAACATCATTATTGTAAATTTCCATATGATGTGGACAGTTCATCGGTCTTAAAACCAACATTTCTCCATTTCCTAAGTCCATTGGTGGAAACATACTATCTTGATAGTGATCCCAGTGGCCTGAAGTTTTATACAAGTCAATATTTGCAAGAATTGGAGTGTAAACATGTTCATATCCACATTCGATTTCTTTATCAACTATATATCTTTCAACTACACGTCTGATTGTTGCCCCTTTTGGTAACCAGAATGGAAGACCTGCACCTACATTTTGGCTAATCATAAATATTCCCAATTCTTTACCAATTTTTCTATGATCTCTTTGCTTTGCGTCTTCTAAAAATTCAAGATATTCATCCAAATCTTTTTTCTTTTCAAAACTGATACCATAAATTCTTTGTAGCATTTTATTTTTTTCGCTACCTCTCCAATAAGCACCTGCAATGCTTAAAAGTTTAACAGCTTTTATCTTTTTAACATCAACAAGATGTGGTCCTCTACAAAGATCAGTAAAATCTCCTAATTTATAAAAAGAAAGTTCAGCATCTTTGTCAAATCCTTCAATTAAGTCAATTTTATAGTCTTGTCCTTTTTCAGCAAAATATTTTAAAGCAAAGTCTCTATCAACTTCTTTTCTATCAACAGAGAAGCCTTCCTTAATTATTTTCTTCATTTCTGCTTCAATTTTCTCTAAATCTTCTGGTGTGAATTTGTGTTCTGAGTCTAAGTCATAATAAAATCCGTTGTCTATTGCAGGGCCTATTCCAAATTTTGTATCTGGAAATAGTCTTTGAATAGCAAGAGCCATAACGTGACTTGATGTATGCCAGAAAATTTCTTTTCCTTCTTTATCTTCAAACTTTACGAATTTAACAGCACAATCTTCTTTTAATGTTTCGCTTAAACCTTTTATAATATCATCATTAACAACAGCACCTAAAACATTTCTTGCAAAACCCTCTGAAATGCTAATTGCAACATCTAAAATCTTTACACCCTTTTCAAATTCATGAACAGACCCGTCAGGGAATGTAACTTTAATCATTTCCATATTATCCTCCTATAAAAAAAGAGCCTCATCCCTACAAAACTGTAGGGACGATGACTCGTGGTTCCACCCTAATTACTTCTTAATTAAATAAAAGACTCCGTAATAGTTTTCGGCAAATAGCATTCTTAAATGAAATTCCAGCCACGTTTCATCCTCTCTTAAAGCGCTTAAGTCCTACTCGTTACTTCAATGTCTATATTAACTTTAATAATCCTTCGAAATCAACAGTCTTTTGTTCTCCAGTCTTTAAATCTTTGACAGTGTAAGTATTATTTTCTTTTTCGTCCTCACCGACTATGATTATATAAGGAATATTTAATTTGTCCGCATAAGATATTTTTTTCTTCATCTTAGCGTCTTCAAAATATATTTGTATCATTTTACCACTATTTTTAAATTTATTCAATAGTTTTATAGCATAATCATAACAATTTTCCATTGGAATAATTAAAGCGTCAATGCTATTAGTCTTAATTTCTTTAAATAAATTTTTATCAAGTAGTTGATAAAATAATCTTGTAAGTCCAATAGAAATACCAACTCCCGGTAAAATCTGACTTGTATAATTACTTGCCAAATCATCATATCTTCCACCTGAACAAACACTTCCAAGTTGTCTATAATTTTCTAAAAATGTTTCGTAAACAGTTCCGGTATAATAATCAAGACCTCTTGTAATAGTCAGATTAATCTTTATACAATCCTCTGGAATTCCAAAAAGTTTCATACAATCATAAACTTCTTTAAGTTCTTCAACACCCTTTTCAAAAAGTTCATTAGAAATTCCTAATGAATTTAATTTTTCGATAATTTCTTCATTACTTCCTGAAATTTTTATAAATTCTATAATTTTTTCTAAACTATTATCATCAAGTCCTGTATTTTTAAGTTCTTCTACAACTTTATCAAAACCAATTTTTTCAATCTTGTCGATTATTCGAAGCATATCAGCTTTATTGTCTATACCCAGATTTTCAAAAAGTCCATTAATAATTTTTAAATTACTAAAATTAATCGCAAATTTTTCATTAATAATTTTTGAAAAAATTTCATAAATAATATAAGGAAGCTCTGCATCATTTTTGATATTAAGTTTTCCATTCCCAATAATGTCAATATCGCATTGATAAAATTCCTTATATCTTCCCTTTTGATTTCTTTCTCCACGATAAACTTTACCTATATGATATCTTCTAAAAGGAAAATTTAAGTCGCTAAAATATTGAGCAACATATCTTGCCAAAGGCACAGTAAGATCAAATCTTAAAGAAATGTCCTTGCTTTCGGAGTCGATTTTAAAAATTTGTTTTGTAGTTTCTCCGCCACCCTTAGCCAAAAGAATTTCATTCTTTTCAAAAATTGGCGTATCTATTGGTAAAAAACCACGTTTTTTAAAAGTATCTTCAATTATATTTTTAACATTGTCAAACAAAATTTGTTCATTTGGTAAAAGTTCCATTGTACCAACAACATTGCTCGGTTTAATAAATCCCATAATTACCTCCAGAGTGAAATAATTCCACCTAAATCAACAAAAGTTTCATCTTTAGGATAGAGTATTTTCACATTTTCTTCATCAGCTATGCGTTTAATTATATCATAATCTCGATATTTTGTCACATCACCATAAAATAATAAAATATCATCAAAAATGAAACCACAAGTTCCGCCAATAAATCCTTTTTTATATCCATTTAAAACAATTCCCTCAGTTGTAACGAGTTCAACATTGATATTTTGAGCTTTTAAAGTCTTATATGCACCCTCATCGCTTGTTATTATATGATTTTCAAAACAAATCATACTACAATTTGAATAGCCTTGATTTATCTTTATATATTCTCTATTTAATCTTAGTTTTTCAAAAATTTCTTTTGTGGTAAATTTTTCGTTATGAAAAAAATATTTGCTATTTTTTGCTATGTTTAAAACTATTTCTCCGTTTTTAAAGTTTGATACATCTATCTTTTTTAAATTAAATTCACTCAAATACTCTCTGTAATAGTTATAAACAGATTTTTCTATATAAATATCATCATCGATTTTTAAAATACTTAAATCAACATGGTCATTATAATTTCTATTAAATTTTTCATTATTTAAACTTTTTATATATTTAATATTTTCATTTTCTAACAGTTCTAGAAATTTTGCACTAGCGCAGTTACTAACTATAATTTTTTGTAACATATTAATCTCCTAAATGATTAAAATACTTAAAATTGGGTACTAACAAACTGAATGATTTTAATGTACTTATATTTTATTATAACACATTTTATCATATTTTATTTATAGGAGGAAGTTTATGTTAAAAGAATTTAAAGAATTTGCCATGAAAGGTAATGTAATGGACTTGGCAGTCGGTGTAATTATAGGTGGAGCATTTGGAAAAATCGTTACATCCTTAGTAAATGACGTTTTAATGCCATTAATTTCAATTTTAACAGGTGGAATTAATTTTTCAGATCTAAAAATTGTCTTAAAAGCGGCAGATAAGTCTAAAGAAATTGCAGAAGTTGCTTTTAAATATGGTGCATTTATTCAAAATGTTGTTGATTTTTTAATTATCGCATTCTGTATATTTATGATGGTAAAAGCTATGAATAAGTTAAGCAGAAAGAAAGAAGAAGTAGTTGAAGAAGCTCCAGCTGGTCCAACTCAAGAAGAAATCTTAACAGACATTAAGAATATCTTAAATGATATTAAAGAAAAAAACTAAATTAGATGAAATTTAAAAATCCAAGTTGTCAATTCAACTTGGATTTTTAATTGTGAAACAACAAGGTTCCCAGGTACCCGCCCGATGCATAGCTTTGTGAACGGATAGGGTTCTTATTGCGAAGCAACAAGGTTCCCGGGCACCCGCCCGATGCATAGCTTTGTGAACGGATAGGGTTCTTATTGCGAAGCAACAAGGTTCCCGGGCACCCGCCCGAT
>NZ_JAYKBQ010000022.1:0-22036 GCF_035282425.1 Parvimonas sp. M20
ATTCATAAAAGAGAGTTCCTTTCTAGTTAATTTTTTTGTTTTAATAATTATACAGGATATTCTCTTTTTTTTTGTACCCTTGGTCTCACATCAATTGTATCATAACACAACACAAGCCATAAGATAGATAAAAATAGTGGAAAGAAAGTTCATTTTATGGTAAAATAATATATTGAGTAATTATATATTATATGTTTTTAGGAGAGATTATGAGAGATTTATATGAAATATTAGGTGTGGATAAAAATTGTAATAAGGCAGAATTAAAATCTGCATATAGAAAACTTGCAAAAAAGTATCATCCGGATGTTAATCCTAATGATAAAGAAGCAGAAGAAAATTTTAAAGAAGTAAATTTTGCTTATGAAATACTAAGTGATGACAATAGAAGACAAAAATACGATACCTATGGAGAAGCAAGTTTTAATGCTAATGCATCAGGAGGCGGAGGCTTTGGAGGCTTCTCTGATATGGAAGATATTTTTGAAAGTATTTTCGGAAATTTTGGAGGCTTTGGAGGTTTTGGAGGATTTGGTTCGACTAGAAATTCCAATCGTCCAAGAAAGGGAGAAGATACTGAAGTTTATTTAGATTTGGATTTTTTTGAAGCTGTAAATGGTGTAGAAAAAGAAATTTTTGTAAATGTAAAAACTGTTTGTAATGTATGTTCAGGTACTGGTGCAAAACCAGGAACAAAGAAAGTTACTTGTAAAAAATGTAATGGACGTGGAAGTATTAGAGTTCAAAGACAAAGTTTTTTTGGAACAGTTGTTTCTGAAGAATTATGTAATGAATGTAATGGTACTGGTGAAATTGTAGAAGAAAAATGTGAAAAATGCAAAGGAAAAAAATTTGTTCTTGTAAGAAAGAAATTTACTATTAAAGCTCCAAAAGGTGTGAATACAAATAATATTATGACTTTAAAAGAACAAGGAAATTGTGGAGAAAATGGTGGACCTAATGGAGATGTATATGTTATTTTCAAAGTAAAATCTCATGAATTATTTGTAAGAAATGGAAATGATGTTTTCTATGAATTACCAATTTCTTTTACAGAAGCAACTTTAGGGGCAGAAGTAGAAATCCCAACTTTAGATGGAAAAGAAAAATATACAATTCCTGAAGGAACAGAGACTGGTACAGAATTTATCCTTAAAGATAGGGGAATTTCTGATGTAAATGGATATGGTAAGGGTAATTTAACTTTTAGAGTTAAAATTATTACTCCAAAGAATTTAACTGATAGACAAAAGGAACTTTTAAGAGAGTTTTCTAATGAGAGAGAAGAACATTTGACAGAGCATAAGAAAAACTTTTTTGAAAAGGTAAAGGAGCTATTTGAATAATGGACTGGACTGAAATTGAGGTTGTAGTAAAAAATCAATTTGAAGACAATATAGTTGGAATTCTTTATTTATTCGATATTGATGGAATAAATATAAAAGATTCAAGGGATTATGAGGAGTTTGCAAAAGAAAAGCCTTATTGGGTAGTTTTAGATGAGGATGATTTTGAAAAAAGTGATTTTATTACTGTTAAGACTTATTTAAAAAATGACGATGAAATTGAAGAAAATTTGCAAATTTTACAAGAGAGAATTTCAGAATTTGAAAGAGAATACGACGAAAAAGTCATTTTAAAAATAGATTCTAAAATAAAAACTGAAGATTGGGCAAATGAGTGGAAAAAATATTATAAACCTACAAAAGTTGGGAAGAATTTTATTATAAAACCAACTTGGGAAGATTATAATTTATCTGAAAACGAAGTTATGATTGAGTTAGATCCGGGAATGGCTTTTGGAACTGGAACTCATGAAACTACAGCCTTATGTTTAGAAGGTCTTGAAAAGATAGATTTAAAAGATAAAATAGTTTTTGATATAGGCTCCGGAAGTGGAATTTTATCTGTTGGAGCTTTGAAACTTGGAGCAAAAAAAGTAGAAGCCGTTGACATTGACATCTTAGGTGTTGAGGCAACTTTAGAAAATACTAAGCTAAATAAAGTTGAGGATAGAATCATTGTTCATCATGGAGATTTATGCGAAAAATTAAATTCAAAAGCGGATGTAATTGTTGCCAATATTCTTGCGCATATTTTAGTAAAATTATTGGATGATATAAGTAAATTTATAAAAGATGAAGGAATTTTTATTGGTTCTGGAATAATAGAAGAAAAATATTCCGATGTTGAAAACGCCTTGATAAAAAATAATTTTGAAATTTTGGAAGTAAATAACAACAAAGATTGGGTTTGTGTAATTGCAAGGAGAAAGAATGCATAGATTTTTTACTGATGAATCAATCATAGAAGGAAAAGTTAAAATATACGGAGATGACTATAATCATATAAAAAAAGTTCTTAGAATTACAGAAGATGAAAAAATTGAGGTAGTAGTTTTAGGGGAGCTTTATATTGGGAATATAGAGATTTGTGATAAATATATTTCTGTATATAATTTGGAAAAAATTTCAGAAAATACTGAATCAAATATTAGAATTCACTTGTTGCAATGTTTGGCAAAGGGTGAAAAAATGGATTTAATAGTTCAAAAAGCTGTTGAACTAGGAGTATACGATATTACTTTGGTTAATTCAAAAAGATGTATCGTAAAATTTGACGAAAAAAAAGAGAGTAAAAAAATTGAAAGATTACAAAAAATTTCTTATGAGGCATCAAAGCAATCAAAGAGATTAATTGTTCCGAAAATAAATGAATTGATACAATTTAAGGATATTATAAATTTTGTAGGAGATAATTATTTACTTGTAGCTTATGAAGAGGATAAAAATATTTCTTTAAAAGAAGTTATAAAAAGAATTAAAGAAGAACATTCCTATAAAGATATTTATATATTAATTGGTTCAGAGGGTGGTTTTGAAAGAGAAGAAGTTGAATTTTTAACAAATAATGGAGCTTTCAGTATTGGACTTGGAGCTAGAATTTTGAGAACGGAAACTGCTGGCATAAATTTACTTTCAATTTTACAATATGAATTTATGTAGGAGGTTTATGAATAAAGTTAGTTTTTTAACTCTGGGTTGTAAAGTTAATCAGTATGAAACTGAAGCTATGCAGGAGTTATTTAAGAACCGAGGGTATGAGATTTGTAATGAAAATGAGATATGTGATGTCTATGTTATAAATACTTGTACAGTTACTAATTTGAGCGACAGGAAATCAAGACAATTTATTTCCAGAGCTAAGAAGTTAAATAAAGATGCTATTTTAGCTGTTGTAGGTTGCTATTCGCAGGTTGCACCTGATGAAATTTCTGCAATTGAAGATGTAGATGTAATTATTGGTACAAAAAACAGGGCTAGAATAGTTGAATTATGTGAAGAATCAAAGAAATCAAATTTAAAGTTTAATATCGTTTCAGAGCTTACAAAGGATTGTGGTTTTGACGTATTGTCAATAGAAAATCAAGAAAGTAAAACAAGAGCATATATAAAAATTCAAGAGGGTTGTAATATGTTTTGTACATATTGCATAATTCCTTATGCAAGAGGACCTATCAAGTCAAGACCTATTGAGGATATATATGAAGAAGCTGTAAAGCTTGCGAATAATGGTTACAAGGAAGTAATTATTACTGGTATTCATGTTGGTTCTTATGGACTTGATTTAGGGAATGATACTAGGCTAATTGATGTTATAGAAAAATTATCTACAATAGAAAATTTGGACAGAATAAGACTTAGTTCTATAGAAGCGGGAATAATTTCTGAAGATTTTTTAATTAGATTAAAGAATTGTAAAAAATTGTGTGAGCATTTTCATTTGTCTTTGCAAAGCGGTTGTGATAAAATTCTAAAACTTATGAATAGAAGATATACAACTGATATGTATAGAAAAAAAGTTAGAATGATTAAGAAAATTTTTCCAAATGTTGCCCTTACAACTGATATTATTGTTGGATTTCCAGGAGAAAATGACGAGGATTTCCAAGAGACATTAAGTTTTGTAAAAGAAATAGGATTTTCTAAAATTCATGTTTTTAAATATTCAAAAAGAAAAGGAACTCCTGCTTTTGATTTTAAAGAACAGGTTGATGGAAACGTAAAGAAATTTAGAAGTAATGAATTAATCCTATTAGCAAAGGATATGACGACAGAATTTTTGAAAAAAGAACTTTCAGAAAAACATGAAGTTTTATTTGAAGAAAATATTAATGGAAATAGACTTGTAGGTTATACAAGAAATTATATAAGATTTTCTGCTCCTTATAATGAAGATATGAAAAACAAAGTTGTTTATTGCAATGGTCTTTCGGTTGAAGGAGAAGAAATATTTGGATTAGCAAGTAAAATAAAGATATAAAATTAGGAGGCTTATTTTGGAAAAGAAAAACTTTTATTTGACAACACCTATTTATTATCCAAATAGTAATTTGCATTTGGGTCATACTTATACAACAATTGTTGCAGATGTGTTAAAGAAATATAAACAGGCTCAAGGTTTTGATGTGTTTTTTACAACTGGTACTGATGAACATGGTCAAAAATTACAAGAATCTGCTATTAAAGCAGGAAAAGCGCCATTGGAATATATTGATCCCATAGTTGAAAGTGCAAAGGAACTTTGGAGAACTTTAGATATAGATTTTGATTCTTTTGTTAGAAGTACGAATAAAATTCACGAAAAAAATGTAAGTGAAATTTTTACTAAGCTTTATGAAAAGGGAGAAATTTATAAAGGAAGTTATAAAGGAATGTATTGTGTTCCTTGTGAAGCTTTTTGGACTGAAAGCCAACTTGTTGAAGGAAATAAATGTCCCGACTGTGGTAGAGAAGTTTCTCCAAGTGAAGAGGAAACATATTTTTTTAGACTTTCTAAATATCAAGATAGACTTTTGAAATTATATGAAGAAAATCCTGATTTCATTCAACCGGAATCAAGAAAAAATGAAATGATAAGTTTCATTAATGAAGGTTTAACAGATTTGTCAGTTACACGTTCAAGTTTTGACTGGGGTGTTAAAGTACCATTTGATGAAAAGCATGTAGTATATGTTTGGATAGATGCCTTAAGTTGTTATTTAACAGGAATTTGTTATGGAACAGATGAAGAGAAATTTAATAAATTCTGGCCATGTGATGTTCATCTAATTGGTAAGGAAATCATGCGTTTCCATGCAATTATTTGGCCAGCAATTTTAATGGCATTAGATTTACCTTTACCAAAGAAAATTTTTGGACATGGATGGATTTTATTTGATGATGATAAGATGAGTAAAAGTAAAGGAAATATTGTTTATGCTGAACCAATTATCGAAAGATATGGAATGGATGCATTAAGATATTTTATGCTTAGAGAATTTACTTTTGGACAAGATGGTAATTTCACTTATACAAAAATGTTAAACAGAATTAATTCAGACCTTGTAAATGACTTAGGTAACTTAGTTTCAAGATCTGTTGCAATGTGTGAAAAATATTTTGGAGGATTAGTTCCTTCTCAAACAGAATTAACTGAACTTGATAATGATTTAATAGAAACTGTCACTACTACTAGAGATAGA
Organism: Parvimonas sp. M20; assembly: GCF_035282425.1. Classification (NCBI taxonomy): domain Bacteria; kingdom Bacillati; phylum Bacillota; class Tissierellia; order Tissierellales; family Peptoniphilaceae; genus Parvimonas; species Parvimonas sp. M20. The sequence continues at coordinate 5,525 of NZ_JAYKBQ010000022.1, forward strand.
GTTGCAGAGTTGATGGATAAACTTAATTTCTCAATGGCTCTTGAAGAAATATGGAAATTAGTTAGAAGAACTAATAAATATATTGATGAAACAACTCCTTGGACTTTGATTAAAGAACAAAAAGAAGAAAGATTAAAAACTGTAATTTATAATTTACTTGAAAGTATAAGAATTATTTCAGGATTAATTAAGCCTTTTATGAAAGAAACTTCATCTAAAATAAATGAACAAATAGGTTATTCAGATTATTCTTATGAAGACTTAACTAAATTTGGATTACTTGAAGTTGGTACTAAAGTTTGTAAAGGAAAGAATTTATTTGATAGGCTTGATGTTGACAAAGAATTAGAAATAATTATTCAAAAAAATTCTGAACTTATTGAAATGAGAAAGAAGAAAAATTCAGGAGCTGATGAAGTTAAAGAAGAGGTTAAAGAAAATGAACTTATAACAATAGATGACTTTGCTAAAGTTGAACTTAAGGTTGGAAAAATCTTAGAATGTCAGCCTCATCCAAAAGCTGATAGACTTTTAGTTTCTAAAATTTATATTGGTGGAGAAGTTAGAACTATAGTTTCAGGAATAAGAAAATACTATTCTGAAAAAGATCTTATAGGTAAAAAAGTTATTGTTGTTACAAATTTAAAACCGGTTAATTTAAGAGGTGTGGAAAGTAATGGAATGATACTTGCTGCATCTGATGATGAAAATTTAAGTGTATTAACTGTTTTAAATGATGTTAAAGAAGGATCAAAGGTATCATAATGAAAATAGTAGATAGTCATTGTCATATTGATGATGAGAAATTTGATCAAGATAGAGAAGAGGTCATTTCTAATTTTGAAGATGATGGAATTGATTTTATAGTCGATCCAGCTTCTGATATATCATCAAGTGAAAAAATAATTGAAATTGTAAAAAAATATGATAGAGTATATGGAGCAGTAGGAATTCATCCACATGAAGTTGAAGATGTAACTGATGAAGATTTAAAAAAAGTTTATGAAATGTCTTTTAGTGAAAAAATAGTTGCTATTGGAGAAATCGGACTTGATTATTACTATGACAATTCTCCAAGAGAAAAACAAAAAGAAATCTTTAGAAAACAACTTGAAATCGCTGAGAAAAGAAATCTACCAGTTATAATTCATACAAGAGATGCAATGGGAGATACTTATGATATTCTATCCGAATTTAAAGGTAAAGTAAAAGGTGTAATGCATTGTTACACAGGTTCAAGCGAAATGGCAAAAAGATTTATGGAGCTTGGTTACTATATTTCTATTTCAGGAACGGTAACTTTTAAAAATGCAGTTAATGTTAGAGAAATGGTAAAGACTATTCCACTAGATAATTTGCTTGTGGAAACGGATAGTCCATATTTAACTCCAGAGCCAAATCGTGGAAAGCGAAACGAACCTAAATATGTAAGATTTACAGCTGAAAAAGTTGCTGAACTTAAAGAAATGGAATTGAATGATTTAATCTATAATACGAATAGTAATGTCAGGAATCTTTTTTCAATAGAGGATTAATATGAAAAAAATCAAAGAAATAATAGTAGTTGAGGGAAAAGACGATATTTCAAAAGTGAAGTCCGCTTTTGATTGTGATGTTATTGCAACAAATGGAACACATTTTTCTAAAAATTTGCTTAAAAAATTAAAAGAGGCAAATGAAAAATGTGGAATAATAGTTTTTACCGATCCCGACTATGCAGGAGAAAAGATTAGAAAAAATATAAATAGAGTAATACCAAACTGTAAAAATGCATTTTTAAGTAGGAGTCTTGCACTTAAAGGAGATAATGTTGGAGTTGAAAATGCAAAAGTTGAAGATATTATTGAAGCTATTGAAAACGCAAAAGTAACGGTTTTGGAGAGAAAAGATGAAATAGACTTAAGCCTTCTAACTACTTTAGGAATTAGTGGAATGGGAAATAGTAAAGAGCTTAGAGAAAAACTTTGTGATCATTTTAAAATTGGATATTGTAATTCAAAGCAATTTATAAATAGATTAAATAGTTTTGGAATAACTAAAAGCGAATTAGTTTTAGCTGTTGAAAAAATTTTAGGAGAGGAAGTTTAAAATGGATTTATATAAATTGTCAGTAATAAAGGAAATTTGTGATAAATTCGGATTTTCATTTTCTAAAAATTTTGGACAAAACTTTTTAACAGATAGAAATATCTTAGAAAAGATAGTTGAAGTTTCAGCTGTTGACAAAGAGTATGGAGTAATCGAAATAGGTCCAGGTTTTGGAGTTCTTACAAAATTTTTACTTGAAAAAGCTGGGAAAGTTGTTTCAATAGAGATTGACACAAGATTGAAAGAAGTTTTAGACTATACACTTAGTGAATATGATAATTTTGAATTTGTTCAATCCGACGCTCTAAAAATTGATTTGAAGAAACTTATTGAAGAAAAATTTACTCAAAAGAAAATTGTCGTGGTTGCGAACTTACCATATTATGTAACAACGCCAATAATAACAAAACTTTTAGAGAGTGATTTAGATTTAGAATCCATAACTATAATGGTTCAAAAAGAAGTTGCTCAAAGACTTGTTGCAGATGAAAATAGTAAAGATAATTCAAGCATAAGTTTATTCGTAAAATATTATGCAGATGCAAATATAGCTTTCAATGTCTCTAGAAATGTTTTTGTTCCTGCACCGAATGTAGATAGTGCAGTTGTCAATATGAGACTTAAAAAGGAAAGATTTGAGTATGAAAAAACAATGTTCAAACTTATAAAAAATGGCTTTGAAAATAGAAGAAAAACAATTTTAAATTCATTTTGCAAGTCTGGAATTGAAAAAGAAAAAATTATTAAGGTTTTAGAAAAACTAGGTATAGATACTAGAACTAGGGCTGAAAAATTATCTCTCGAAGATTTTAAAAATATTGCTAGAGAATATGAAAATTTATAAATTGTTGAAAAACTAAAAAATCCTTTGTTTAAATAAAAAATCAAGGGGTATAAAATTACTGAATAAATATTGAAAATATTTAAATTATCAAAAAAATTTATTAGGGGGCAAAAAATGGCTAAAGTAGTAGTATATTCAAGCGAGTCTTGTACTTATTGTAAACAAGCAAAAGAATTCTTAAAGGCAAATAACATCGAATATGTTGAAAAAAATGTTTCAACTGATTTAGAAGCTAGAAAAGAATTAATGGCAAAAGGACATATGGGTGTTCCTGTAATCTGTGTTGATGATGTAGAAATGGTTGGCTTTGATAAAGCTGAATTATCAAAAGCATTAGGATTATAATATTAAAATAGTAAATTTTAGGGTTCAGTGATTATTGCTGAACCTTTTTTGTGCATCTTTTTAAGATGTTTAAAAATAATGAAAATACTAATTTACTATACTATTATATTACCTGAAAATAAAAAAATTTCAAAAAACTACTATTAAATTTTTGTAATTTTATGGTAGTTTTTTTGTTAAAAGATATGTATTTTTTTGATTAATAATCCAATTTATGATATAATTATTTTGGTTTAGGAGGAAAAATGGAAAAATTAAAATTAAGACAATTTATTGTTTTATTTTTTATAGTTTTATTTTGTAGCATTATTTTTGGTTTCTATCTAAAGAGTATTGAACTGACTAATAGTGTTGACTATAAAATTATGACTTTAATTCAAAATAATAATATTTTTACAAAAAATACTATTCTCCTGAATTTTATTAAATTTATAACATCTTTAGGAAATGGATCAACTTATTTTATTTTGTTTATTCCTTTTGGAGTATATTTTTATTATAACAATTTGAAAAAAGAATTTTTATTTTTAATTGCTATATTACTATTAACATATATGTTAAATGAGTTAATTAAACATATTGTATCTAGAAAAAGGCCTATTGAATTTTTTGTGATAAATATGGGGGGCTTTAGTTATCCAAGTGGACATTCTATGAATTTTTCAGCCTTTTATTTAACTTTTAAATTTTTATTTTCAAAAAAATTTAAAAGTATGTTTATAGATGTAATTATTTATATTATGATTTTTTTAATTGCAATAAGTAGAGTGATTTTAGGGGTTCATTGGCCAACTGATGTTATTGTAGGGTTTATATTAGGGTATTTTTGTTATAGTTTAGCTAGAGTATTATACCTTAATTTTTGGAGGGATTAATGGTATATCTGATTATCTTTACTGTTGTTGTATTTATTTTTACATCAATAGTTGGAAATAAATTGAAAAAACAAAACTTTTTGATTGACTTAAAGTTAAAAAATTTTTTTCAAAATAATAATTTGAGATTTTTAAAATCTTCAATGAAACATATAACTTCAATGGGAGATGTTGTAACTTCACTTATTATTATATTTCCTATCTTTTTTTATTCTGTTTCAGAAAAAAATTATGTGTTGGCAAGTGCAATTTTAAATTCATCGCTATTTAATATGATATTTTTAAATTCTTTTAAATTTTTATTTAGAAGAGAACGTCCAGTTTCACATTCTGATATAAAATATTGGGGATATAGCTTTCCAAGTGGGCATTCTTGCATAGGATTGAGTTTTTATCCAGCTGTAATGTATGTTTTGTTTAATGGACATAGTTCATTTCCTTTTTGGATTACTGTAGGTATTTTATTTGGACTTAGCATTGCAATCAGCAGAATTGTTGTTGGAGTTCATTGGTTTTCAGATGTTATCTTTGGTTCTTTATTAGGACTTGTATTTTTTAGCTGGACAGTATATTTGTATAGTATTGGATTTTATTATAAATTTTTATTTTAATATTAGGAGGATTTATGGTCAAAGCAGTTGTAGGAGCAAATTGGGGAGATGAAGGAAAAGGGAAAATAACAGATATGTTAGCTGAAAATGCGGATATAATTGTTAGATTTCAAGGCGGTTCCAATGCAGGACATACTATTATAAACGAGTATGGAAGATTCGCATTGCATTTATTACCTTCAGGTGTTTTTTATAAGCATACAACATCTGTAATAGGTAATGGTGTAGCGCTTAATATCCCTTATTTACTTAAAGAAATTGAATACTTAAAAGAAAAGAATGTTCCCGATATTAATATTTTAGTTTCAGACAGAGCACAACTTGTTATGCCTTATCATATTGATTTTGATGCATATGAAGAGGAAAGACTTGGAGAAAATTCATTCGGCTCTACAAAATCTGGAATTGCACCTTGCTATTCAGATAAATACGCTAAAATAGGTTTTCAAGTAAATGAATTATTTGATGAAAACTTGTTTGAAAAAGTTGAAAGAGTTGTTGAATATAAAAATGTAATTCTAGAAAATTTATATCATAAAGAAAAAATTAATGCAAAAGAATTATATGAGCTTATGCTAGTATGGAGAGATGCAATCAAACCTTATGTTTGTGATGTATCAAAATTCTTGAATGATGCTATAAAATCAGGAAAGAAAATTTTACTTGAAGGGCAACTTGGTTCTTTAAAAGATACAGATCATGGAATATATCCAATGGTAACTTCTTCATCAACTTTAGCAGGATATGGAGCAATTGGAGCAGGAATTCCACCTTATGCTATCAAAGACATTGTTACTGTTGTTAAGGCTTATTCTAGTGCAGTTGGTGCTGGAGCATTCGTAAGTGAAATTTTCGGAGAAGAAGCTGAAGAGTTAAGAAGACGTGGTGGAGATAAGGGAGAATATGGTGCTACAACAGGAAGACCTAGACGTGTTGGATATTTTGATGCAGTTGCTTCAAGATATGGTTGTAGAGTTCAAGGTAGTACTGAAGCCGTATTAACTGTTATTGATGCTTTAGGATATTTAGAAGAAATTCCAATCTGTGTTGGATATGAAATTGATGGTGAAATTACTAGAGATTTTCCAACAACTGATAAGCTTGAAAAAGCAAAACCGGTTTGGAAAGTTTTAAAAGGATGGAATAGGGATATAAGAGGAATTAAAAGTTATGAAGAACTACCAATTGAATGTAGAGAATACATTGAATTTATTGAGAAAGAATTGGAAGTTCCGGTTAAGATGATTTCTAATGGTCCAAAGAGAGAAGATATAATTTATAAAGATAGTAATATTTAATTTTATAAATTAGTACTAATGGGTATTATATGAAAAAAAGTAGAGGAATTTTACCTAATGCCAAGGAACATTTAGGTTTAGTTATTTTAATTGTATTTATTAGTTTGTTTTTAATAAAAAATGTGTTTTTTAATAAAAATTTAAATAAGGATATAATGGTTTTGGAAAATCCAAAAACTTATGATTTAAACCTTACTTCTAAAGCATTGGTTATAAAAGATGAATACCTATATTATGTCGGAAAAAGTAATATTGAAGTAGATAATTCTAAAGTTGGAGTTGATAAAGAAATAGGAGAAGTTGATGTTTCAAAAATTGACCAAAACTTTAAAGATTATTTAGCTGAAAAGGTTAAAACTTTACAAGAACAAGAGGATAACAAAGACTCAAAAGTTGAAAATATTGACATGGAAAGTATCTTAAAACATATTCGAGATAAAGATTTTTCAAAAACTTTTGATATACTTTCAAGTGATCAGAACAAAACTGCTTTTGGTAAAAAATATAGTTCCGATAAATTATTTAGATATTCATTATTAAATGATACAATTAATTCTGGAAAAATTGTTTCAAAAAATTCTGGAGTTGTATTAAACAAGATTGATGGTCTAGAGAATGTATATGATTTTTCTATTATTGATTCTATAGATGAAAAGGACTTTAACTTTGATAATGCAAATAATATATCAAATATTGACGGAATAAAAATTGTAGATAATTTGAAATATTATCTTTGTATTAGAGTTAAGGCTGAAACTTTAGAAGATATAGATGTAAATAAAAGTATCAAGGTAAATGTTGGAAATTCTATTGCTACCGGAATAATCAAAAAGGTAAAAAAAGGTTCTGAATATGATTTAATTGTTGCTCAGTTTTCGTCTGCTTTTAATGAAATTGCAGATAAGAGATTCATCGACTTAAATGTAATAAAGACAGTTTCTAGTTCTTTTGAACTTCCATTAACGGCTCTTACTTCTAAAGATGGTGAAGATTATGTTTTAGTGGTTGATTCTTTCGGTAATATAACAAGAGCAAAGGTCAAAGTTAAATTTATTGATAGGATAAATTCAAAAGTTTATATTGACTCAAAAAACAGTTCAGTTGGGATTTTTTCTAATATCTTAAAAGATGCTAGTAAAGTTAAAGAAGGTGAAATTTTAAAGTAATGAAAGAAAATATAAATAATATACTTGAAGAAATTTCTCTAGCTTGTAAAAACTCAAATAGAGATAAAGAAGAAATATTTTTATTACCAGTTTCAAAAACAGTTGATGTTGATAAAATTCAAGAAGCTATCGATTTAGGTTTTGATACTTTTGGAGAAAATAAAGTTCAAGAAATACTAAAAAAATATGAATACTTTGATGGGAAAGTAAAATTTCATATGATTGGACATCTCCAAACAAATAAAGTTAAATCTATTATTGATAAAGTTGAATTGATTCATTCTTTAGATAGAATTTCACTTTTAGATAAATTGGAAACTGAAGCTAAAAATAAAGGGATTACTGTAAATTGTTTAGTTGAAGTAAATATTGGGAAAGAAGATAGTAAATCAGGAATTTTTGAAGAAGATGTCCTTGATTTTATAAAAGAAGTTTCAAAAAGAGATAATGTTTTTGTAAATGGACTTATGACAGTTGCTCCATACTGTGAGGATGCTGAAGATACTAGGGTTTATTTTAAAAAGATGAAATCATTATTTGACGAAATTTCAAAATTTAATTTAAAGAATATTGATATGAATATTCTATCTATGGGAATGAGCAATGATTTTATGATTGCCATAGAGGAGGGAGCTAATCTTATCAGGATTGGAACATCAATATTTGGTGCTAGAAATTATGTAATAAATTAATATTAATGAAATATTAAAAAATTTATTAAAATGATTATAATTAGAAAATTTTAAATTTTCGTTTGTTATAAAATATATAAAAATATGAGGAGGAATATTATGGCAGGCTTTATGGACAAAATAAAGAAATTTGTTGGCAGTGATGACTTAGAAGATGAATACGATGATTATGAAGAAGAGGCAGTTGTTGAAAAACAACCTAAATCAGTTGGGGAAAGTTATGCTAGAAGTAGTAGCAAACTATCTTTAGAAAAAGAAAAATCAAATATCGTTACAATGCCTAACATTAGTAGATTTTTAATTTCTATCAGAGAACCAATCACTTTTGATGATGGAACTCAAGTTTTAGATGATGTTTTAAAAGGAAAAGTTGTTGTTTTGAATTTGGAAATGTTGGAAGTTGATAAGAAAAGACAAATTTTTGATTTTGTAAGCGGAGGTATTTATTCTTTATCAGGAAAAATACAAAAAGTTACAAAAGATATCTTTATCTTAGCTCCTAAGGGAATTGATATTGACGGAAAAGTTAAAGATCAAATTGAAAATAACGGATTTTATCAAATTTAATTAAATGAAATCATTTGATAAGATTAAGATTTTAGATAATATTAATAATATAGAAATTAAAAAGGCCATCAATAAATTTTTAGATGGTCTTGTTTCTATGGAAAAAAGTTACAAAGAAGTGTTTGTTTCTAACTTTTTTACTCCGTTGGAGTTTAAATATGTAGAGAGAATTTTAAAAAATTTAGATTTTAATTATGATACTATCTTTGCTGAAGAAGATTATGAAAGAAAATTTTTGATTTTTTATAGACATGACTATTCATTAAATGATTATTTAGAAACTTTAAGATTTAAAGATATTTCAGGAATAGGACATAGAAATATCTTGGGAAGTATTCTTCATTTAGGAATAACTCGTGAAAAAGTCGGAGAAATATTAAAATTTGATGGATATTGGTATGTTTATTGCTTAAAACCGATAGGGACATTTTTGTTTTCTAATGGGTTAAAATTTTCAGGACAAGATTTAAAATTGGAAATTATGGATGACAATTTTATACCTACTAATTTTAGAAAATACGAAAATGAAAAAATAATAGTCTCCAGTTTGAGATTGGATTGTTTTGTAAAAGAACTTGCAAGAACTTCAAGAGAAATTGCTCAAAAATTTATTAAAAGTGGAAATGTAAATTTGAACTATGAGGAATGTAAAGATTTCGATAAGAAGATAAATGAAAGTGATATAATTTCAATAAGAAAAGAAGGAAAGTTTAAGGTTGACAGTTTTGACGGTTTAACAAAAAAGAACAAATTTGTTGTCAATATTAAGAGGTATTCTATATGATATATGCAATTATAATAGTTGGATTAGCATTAGACCAACTTACTAAATACATTACAGTAGCTAATTTAAAAGGTGCTGATTCAGTGGTTTTAATTAAAAATTGGCTGGAATTTACCTATGTAGAAAATACAGGAGTGGCTTTTGGTAGTTTTAGAGGATATAAATATTTCTTTATTTTTATTTCTTTAGTTGCGTTTTTTGGGATTTTATTTTATATATATAAAAATAAAGATAAAATGGCTAAAATTGAACAAATATTATTCGCTTTAATTGCTTGTGGAGCATTGGGAAATTGCATTGATAGAATTAGATTTTCTTTTGTTGTCGATTTTATACACACAAGATTTGGTGGGTTATATGATTTTCCTGTATTTAATTTTGCGGATATTTATATTTGTGTAGCTTGTTTTTTACTTATAGTTGTTTCGTTTACTAAAAAGGAGAATTAAGATGATGTCTAATTATGTTGCTTGGAATGAATATTTAAAAGATGAATTTAAAAAAGACTATTTTATTAAGATGAAAAATTTTTTAAATGAGGAATATAAACATAAAACTATATTTCCGCCTAATGAATCTGTCTTTACTATTTTTGATAAAATATCACCAAAAGACATTAAGGTAATTATCTTAGGGCAAGATCCATATCATGGGGTAAATCAAGCAAATGGAATGAGTTTTTCGGTAAATAGAGGAGAAAAAATACCACCTTCACTTCGAAATATATATCTTGAGTTATATTCAGATTTAGGAATAACTCCTCCAAATCATGGAGATTTAACTTCTTGGGTTGAACAAGGTGTTTTTCTTTTAAATGCTACTCTTACAGTTGAAAAGGCAAAGCCAAATTCACATAAAGATATAGGCTGGCAAATTTTCACAGATAGAGTTATCGAAATTATTTCAAATTTTGATTATCCTAAAGTTTTTATCCTTTGGGGCAGTTTCGCTATTTCAAAGAACAATTTGATAAAAAGAGATGAAAATAATTTTATAATTACAAGCACACATCCTTCTCCTTTTTCCGCTCATCGAGGATTTTTTGGAAGTAAGCCATTTTCAAAAGCAAATGAATTTTTGATTAGCAAGGGAGTTGAACCGATAGATTGGAGAGTGTAATTTTTGACAGAATTAAAATATATTAGTGATAAAAAAATTAGATGTGATGTTTTTTTATCCGAACAAATTTCTAATTTATCAAGGACTTCAATTCAAAAGCTGATAAAAGAGAAATTAGTTTTTGTAAATGGGAAAAATATAAAGCCTAATGTAATTTTAAAAATAGGAGATGAAATAACAGTTTCTATTCCTGAGAAAAAAGAAATTACTTTAGTTGCTGAAGATATAAATTTAGATATTGTATATGAAGATGATTATATTATAATTATAAATAAACCTAGAAATATGGTTGTTCATCCTGCTGTTGGAAATGAAGAACATACTTTGGTTAATGCTCTTTTAAATCATTGTAAATTATCAATGATTAATTCCGAAAGACCAGGAATTGTTCACAGACTTGATAAGGATACAACAGGACTTATAATCTGTGCAAAGGACGATGAAACACATCTAAAATTAGTTGAAATGTTTGCTAATAGAGAAATTAATAAAAAATATTTAGCAATCTGTAATGGAAGCTTTTCAAAAGAGAATGGGCTTATAGATAAGCCTATTGGCAGAGCTGAAAAAGATAGAAAGAAAATGTCTGTAAAAAGCAAATCCGGAAAAGAAGCACTTACAGAATATAATATCTTATCTTCAAATTTAAAATATTCATTAGTTGATGTAACTCTTCATACTGGTCGAACTCATCAGATAAGAGTCCATTTTAGTAGCCTTAATCATCCAATTATTGGAGATGAAACTTATGGAAATAAAAATGAAAAGATAAAGGCCAAAGGACAAATGTTACATTCCTACTATCTTGAATTTTTACATCCAATTACGAAAGAAAAATTAAGTTTTATGGTTTTACCTGATGAATATTTTTTTAGTATTTTAAATAAAACGGGTTTAGATTTTAATAAGGAGTTATTATGCAAAGCGAAAGATTAATTTTTAGAAAATTCAGTTTAGACGATATAGACGATGTTTTTGAGTTTGGAAATGATGATGAAACTTGTAAATTCGTTACTTGGGATAAACACAAAAATATTTTGGAATCAGAAAAAGTAATTACTGATTATTTTATGAAAAATAAATATTGTTTTGCGATTGTTGAAAAAATTTCCAATAAATGTATTGGTTCTTTTGAATACAAAGCGGATATGAAAAATAATTCCTTATCTTTAGGATATGTTTTAAATAAAAATTTTTGGAACAAAGGTTATATGACTGAAACTTTGAATTTTATGCTTGATTATGCTTTTAACACCTTAAAAGTTAATAGAGTTTGTGCAGTGCATATTAAAGAAAACATCGCTTCAGGAAAAGTTATGGAGAAATGTGGACTTAAAGTTGAGGGTAAATTTGAAGATGAGGAATTTTTAAAGGGAAGATATATAACCTTAATACATAGAGCAATTTTAAGAAAAAATTATTTAAAAGGAGAAAAGAGTATGAAACAATTAGAAATGCCTAAAAATGGTGAAAAAGTTTATATAATGAAAACAAATGTGGGGGAAATTTCTTTTAGATTATTTAATGAAGTTGCTCCTAAGGCTTGTGAAAATTTTATTACATTGGCTAAAAGAGGATATTATGACGGAGTTATTTTTCACAGAGTTATTAGAGATTTTATGATTCAAGGTGGAGATCCAACAGGTACTGGAATGGGTGGAGAAAGTATCTGGGGAGAATCATTTGAAGATGAATTCGACGGAAATTTTAGAAATTATAGAGGAGCATTGTCAATGGCAAATGCTGGACCAAATACGAATGGAAGTCAATTTTTTATAGTTCAAAATAGTAAAATTTCTGATGATTATGTAAACTATTTAAAAAATTCAGATAAAAAAGTGTATCCTGATGAAGTTGTTGAAACTTATGAAAAATTTGGTGGAGCTTTCTGGTTAGATTTTAAGCATACTGTTTTTGGTCAAGTATTTAAAGGAATGGAAGTAGTTGATGAAATAGCAAATACTTACTGTTCAAATGACAAGCCGGTAGAAGATATTGTAATTTTGTCAATTGAAGAAAAAGTTTTTGAGGGTTAATTATGCATCAATATAAAGGTAAATTAATTTTACATACTGGAAGTATGTTCTCGGGAAAGACTTCAAGTTTATGGAAAGACTTAAATAGATTTGAAATTGCAAAATATGAAACGGTAGTTTTTAAACCTAAGTTTGACAATAGATATGCTGATAAAGAAATAGTTACTCATGATAATAATAAAATGAGAGCTATACCGGTTGAAAGCATTGATGATATTATAGAATATATGAAGACAAGTACTGCAAGTATTATTGGAATTGATGAGGTACAATTTATTAAAGGTGATATAAATAAGATTGTTGAAACTTTAAATTTATTTTTAGAAAATGAATTTACTGTTGTTCTTGCAGGTCTTGACATGGACTTTAAAGCTGAACCTTTTGAGTTAGTAAAAGAGTTAATGCCAAGAGCTGATTATCTATATAAACATCATGCGGTTTGTGCAAATTGTGGTGTTGATGCTTGGGTTAGTTACAGAAAAACACATGATGATGAAAGAATAAAACTTGGAGCTGCAGAAAGTTATGAGCCTCTTTGTAGAAAATGTTATTATGAAAAAGAAAAAATCAGAAAACAAATGGAAAATCAATTAAGTATGCTAGAAGATGAATAAATTTTACTTGCTTTATTTTTTTAATTATGTTATAGTATGAAGGTAGTAATAATTTACTACATATTTCCTATAGTATTGGAGGATTAGAAGGATATGAAAGGAACTGTAAAATGGTTCAATGCAGCTAAAGGATTTGGATTTATTTCTACTGAAGATGGAGAAGATGTATTTGTACATTATTCAGCATTAGAAGAAACTGGTGAATTTAGAACTTTAGATGAAGGACAAGCTGTTGAATTTGAAATAGTTGACGGTGCTAAAGGTCCTCAAGCTTCTGGTGTTGTTAAGTTATAAGATTGTCTTTTCTTAAGAGAAAATTCAATTTAAACATACTTAAGTATGTTATTATATTAATATTAATCAAGAAGTAAAATCTCCTATTTGGGAGATTTTTTAAATTTAATTAAAAGGATATTTTATGAGTAAAAAATTATATGAGATGAGTTTAGAGGAATTGTGGGAAATTTTTCCAATATTTCTAGTTGAACATAATGATGAATGGAAAACTTGGTATAAAGATGAAAAAGCAAATATTTTATTTTTAATTCCAAATGAAAAAATTTACAGAATTTCGCATATAGGAAGTACATATATTCCTACAATATGGGCAAAAAATATTGTGGATATTCTTTTAGAGATTAAGAATAATGAAGATTTACAATTTGTAAAGGATATATTATTAAAAAATAATTGGCTTTGTATGAGTGAAGATAAAAAGCGAATTTCTATGAATAAAGGATATACTGAAAAAGGATTTGCTAAAAAAATATTTCATTTGCATATAAGATTAGTCGGAGACAATGATGAATTGTATTTTAGAGATTATTTATTTGAAAATTCTGAAATTGCAAAAGAGTATGAAAAACTTAAATTATCTCTATGGGAAAAATTTGAACATAATCGAGATGCTTATACAGAATCAAAAGGAGAATTTATTAAAAAATATACTGAAATTGCGAAGAAAAAATATGGTAAAAGATATTAATTTATCAATTGATTTCTTTAAAATTTTAGTATATAATTTTATGTAAGATTAATATTAAGGAGTTTTTATGGCAAAAATATTAAGATGTATTGATGAACATAATTCAATGAGATTTTTCTTTGCTTTTACAGATGATATAGTAAAAGATTTTGAAAAATTACAAAAGAGTTCTGTCAGTTCAAATATTGAAATGGGAAAAGTTTTAACGATGAATGCTTTGCTTTATTCTGATTTAAAGAATGATACTGACTCTATTGACTTGAAGTTAAAGACAAATGGAGAATGTGGTCTTATAATTTCAAAATTATATAATAACTCATTTATAACAGGATATTTAGAAAATAAAAACTTAAGTAAATATGATAAAATCTATGAAAAAGGAAAATTTTCAAAAGATTTTATAGGTGATAAAGGAATACTTGTTTTGATAAAGGATTTAGGGCTTAAAGCTCCTTATGTTGGACAAACAAGCATAATTTCTTCAGATATTAGTGAAAATTTTACTAATTATTTCAGTGCCTCAAATCAAACTGTTACTTCTATTGATTTACAAGTTAAAAAGGTTGAAGATGATTATATTTCCTTTGGATTTATGATGGAACTATTACCTAATTATACTGAAAAAGATTTATCACAATTTAAAATCTATTCAGATATGTTTAAGACAGAACTTGAAAATTATCTTGTTTCAAAAACTGATGATATGAGTTTTTATGATTATATTGTTTCTATTTTGAAGATTTTTAATATTAGAATTATCGAGGAAAAAATCATTCACTATAAATGTAATTGCAGTGATGAAAAGATTGATAATATGTTGTTGGGTTTAGGTAAAAAAGAGCTTAATGATATAGTTGAAGAGGGCAAAGATATTGAAATTTCTTGTAATTTTTGTGATAAGAAGTATAAGAAAAGTATTGAATATATAAAAAATTTATTAAAAAAATTGTAGGAATAACTTATGAAAAAAATAAATTTATTAGATAATAGAATCTATAGAAATTTAGTGATGATGTCTATTCCGATAATGACAACTTCATTTATTCAAATGTCTTACACTTTAATGGACACATTTTGGGTTGGAAAGCTTGGAACCGAAGCAATTGCTGGAGTTGGCATAGTCGCATTTATTATGTGGTTTGCAAATTCTTTAGTTTTAGTTTCCAAAACAGGAATTGAAATAGGAGTAGCTTATAGTATAGGTTCAAGGGATGATAAACAATTTAGAAAGTATATCGATACTTCTGTTGTGATAAATTTATTTATGTCCATAACCTTTGGAATATTATTATACATTTTTGGTATTGATATAATAAAATTTTTTAATATAAAGAGTGAAATGGTAAATTCTCTTGCTAATAGCTATTTAAAAATTGTATTATTAGGACTTCCATTTACTTTTTTAAATCCTCTATTTTCAGGAGTGTTTAATGGATCAGGAAATAGTAAAGTTCCTTTTATTGCAAATTCAGTTGGACTTATTATAAATATAGTTTTAGATCCAATACTGATTTATGGATACTTTGGACTACCGGAATTTGGTGTTAGTGGAGCAGCAATAGCTACAACTTTATCCCAAATTCTTGTTACATTCATTTTTATAATTTTCTCAATTTCAGATGGGAAAATTCTTAAAGGCTTCAATTTGGTTAAAAATTTTAACAATGCTACACTTAAGGAAGTTCTAAGACTTGGTATTCCAACTGCTTTTAAATCTTGTATATTTGCATTTATTTCTACTATTTTACTTAGAATAATAGCAAATTGGGGAGAAAATGCAGTTGCTGCAGAAAATGTCGCAGTTCAAATAGAAGCTATAAACTGGATGACTGTTGAGGGTTTTTCTATTGCTTTATGTGCTTTAATTGCTCAAAATTTCGGGGCAAAAAATTATGAAAACATACAATCCGGTTATAAAAAAGGACTTAGGATAATTTTAGGAATTGGAGTTTTCTGTTCATTCTTTCTGTTTTTTTCATCAGATTATATAATCAAATTATTTATAAGAGATGACTTAAATACAATTAGAATGGGTGTTAGTTATTTAAAAGTTTTAGCCTTTTCAGAGATATTTTTAGCACTTGAAATTGGAATTTCAGGAATGTTTAATGGGCTTAAAAATACAAAAACGCCTACAGTAATAAGCACCTTTTCAAATGCACTAAGAATTCCCCTTGCTTATTTAGTTTTATATCTAAAATTAGATATAGTTTATATTTGGGCTGTAATTTCTTTTTGTACTTTTTTAAAGGGAATATTAAATTATATTTTCTTTAAACGATTCATCAAGAAAAACTTTGATTTTGAACTTTGATGTATTGAAAAGATTTTTTTATATTAAAGTTGATTTTAAATAAATTTAATACGTTGAACTATATAGTGCTACGTATTTTTTATATTAATTTAAAATGTGTACATTTGTAAATGATGTGAGACCAAAAATTATAAAAAAATATAACCTGTATATTAGAATTAAAGGAGAATTAAT
>NZ_JAYKBQ010000023.1:0-20462 GCF_035282425.1 Parvimonas sp. M20
TTATTTTTAATTTTATATCATATTTTGACATACAAAAACCCCCAAATCCTTTGTCCGGATTTAGGGGTTCACATCATAAAGATTAGCATTTTATAATATTTAGTCTATCTATTTTCATCCAATTTTACATTATTCCAATCTGAATATGTCGTAACATTATCTATTTTAAAAGGACCCTTATTTCCAGTATATTCTAAAGTCCAAGTTACATTTTTTAAATAAAATGTCTTCTTATCAAACACAGCTTCAAATTTTATATCAATTTCATTTTCAGTAACTTTTTTCAAGCTCAAATTATATTCAGATTTCAATAAACTAATAATTTTTGATTTATTATTATCATCATTTTTAATTTTTAAATGGTATTCATCGTTTACTTCTTCTAATGTTAGGTCATCTTCATTAAAAGAATAAATGTTATCTAACAATCTAAAATAATCTGGATGTGCTTCATAAACTCCATTCTGCTTTTCGGTTTTAGTTACACCATTTATTTTTCTAGTTATAATCATTGTTTTATTCTTATCTCCAAGAAACTCAGCATCATAATTCCTTTGTTCATCATTAGAATACCCTGTATATCTAGCTCTTGCTTTACCCTTGATGATTTTTTTAGTATCCTTGTCATTTATCAATTCTGCCTTCAGAACTTGTTGTGTTTCTTTTCCGTTGTATTTATTATTTCCCTCATTAAGTAATGCTATTGATTCAATATTATTATTTTCCTTTTTTACTTTTTCAAATAATTCACTAATTTTAATTTTATTTGATTTTTCAGATGATTCACTAGTTTCCCTTTCATTTGATTTTTCAGATGATTCACTAGTTTTCCTTTCATCTGATTTTTCAGATAATTCACTCGAACAACCTGAAAAAATAAATATTATAGACATTAATCCTATTAAGTAAAATTTTTTCTTCTTAAACATTTTCTACCCTCCAAAAACAAATCTTTATTTATTATAACATATTTGTCAAAATAAAAAAATGCTATTCATAAAGATTAGCATTTTATGATATTTAATCTATTTAGTTCCTTCAACTTTTGTATTGTTCCATTCGGAATATTTTGTAGTATCTTCTATTTTAAAAGGTCCTTTTTTCCCATTATATTCTATACTCCAAACTATACTTTTTAAATAAAATGTCTTCTTATCAAATACAGCTTCAAATTTTAAATCAACTTCATATTCAGTAACAGTCGTTAAGTTCAATTTATATTGTGATTTCAATATTTCAAAAACCTTTAAATTTTTACTTCCACTTTTTAAGTTTAAATGATACTCATCGTTTTTTTCTTCTAATTCTAAATCTTTTTCTTTAAGAGCATAAATTCCATCCAACAATTTATAATAATCAGGATTTACATAATAACCAGAACCTTGTTTTTCAGTTTTTTCCTCTTTTCCGTCTACTTTAGTAGTTTTGATTAATGTTTTTTTGCTGTCCCCAACAAATACAACATCATAATCTACCTCTCCTTTATTCACTTTTCCTTTATATCTAATGTATCCCTTTCCTTTGATAATTTTTTTGTTATTAACATTATTTATCAATTCTGCGTGAAGTGTTTGAATACTTGTACTTTCCTTAGTTGTATTTTTAGTTTCATCATCCAGTACCAATGAATGAATTTTATCATTTGCCTCTTTTGACTTTTCAAAAAATTCCCTAACTTTCATTTTTCCTGAACAACCTGTAAAAACAAAGATTGTCAATACTAATGTTATTACAAAAATTTTTCTATTTTTAAACATTTCACATCACCTCAATTTTGCACTTTTGTTCATTATCACATTTTTAAAAGTACCCATTTATTTTTTATCTAAATTTACATTATCCCAATCAGAATATGTTGTAGTATTTTCTAATTTGAAAGCTCCTTTATTTCCATTATATTCTATACTCCAAACTATACTTTTTAAATAAAATGTTTTCTTATCAAATACAGCTTTAAACTTTACATCAACTTCATCCTCATAAACATTTCCTAGATTCAATCCATATTGTGATTTCAATATATCAAAAACCTTAAAATTTTTATTTTCACTTTTTAATTTTAAATGATATTCATCATTTTCTTCTTCTAATATTAAATCTTTTTCTTTAAGAGTATAAATTCCATCCATTAACTCATAATAATCAGGAGTTACTCTGTATTTAGAATTTTCTTTCTTTGTTTCTTTATCTTTTCCGTTTTCTTTGAAAGTTGTTATTAATGTATTTTTTGCATCTCCAACAAATACAATATCACAATCTACTTCTCCTTTTTCTCTAGCTCCTTTATATTTTACGCTTCCTTTTCCTTTTTTGATTTTCTTTGTATTAGCATTATTTAATAATTCTGCATGAATAAGTTGAGACTTAATTTTCCCATCAATTTCATTTTTAGTTTCAGTATCCAATATAAAAGACTGAATTTTATCGCTTGCCTCTTTTGATTTTTCAAAGAAGTCCTTGACTTGCATCTTGTTAGAACAACCTGTAAAAATAAATAAGGTTAACACTAATGTTATAATAAACAATTTTTTATTTTTAAACATTTCCTATCACCTCGATTTTATATTTTTCTTAATTATATCACATTTATAAAATTTTAAAAAGTTTATTAAATAAATTCCTAAATTTATATCTAATCGTACATTTTTATTTTTTTGTTGGCAAACCACAATAATCAATATATAATGATATAGATAAAATCACTTTAATTATATATTGAAATAAAAACAAAAAATGAAGGGATTGTAACTATATAAAAAATTGGAGGAAATTAATAACATCTTACTTCTTAGTGTTTATAGAAATTATCGGTTTAATAAAAAAGTATTTAATTATAAAAAAAATAATTAAAGTAAAAGAAATTCCTTATTATAAGGAAAATGAAATTTTAGAAAAAACAAGAGATGATATAATAGAAAAATATGGAAATTTTTACTTAATTATTTCAATAATATATTTTTTATAGCATTATTGTTCAGAAATTCAAAATATATTTATATTGTTACATCTCTTTCAATGATTCCTATTTTCTACTACAAATGGTGGTTGCTAAAATTTATAAAATACAAGACAAATGATAGATTTAGCGATTAAAAAAGTTGGAGAAAACTCCAACTTTTTTAATTTTATAAATTATTTTGTTCCGAATAACCTATCTCCTGCATCTCCAAGTCCAGGAATAATATAGCTATGTTCATTTAGTTTTTCATCTAATGCAGCTACGAAAATATCCACATCAGGATGATTTTTTTGAACAGCCTTAACTCCTTCAGGAGCCGCAATTATACAAACTAATTTAATATTTTTACAACCCTTTTGTTTTAAAAGTTTAATTGCATCAGATGCTGAACCACCAGTAGCAAGCATTGGATCAAGAACTAAAAAGTCTCTTTCTTCGGCATCTACAGGTAATTTACAATAATATTCAACAGGTTGTAAAGTTTCAGGATCACGATATAATCCAATATGTCCAACTTTTGCAGCAGGAAGAATATTTAACATTCCTTCAACCATTCCAAGTCCCGCCCTTAAAATGGGTACTACTCCTAACTTCTTCCCGGATAGTCTCTTAACCTTTGTTTTTTGTAATGGTGTTTCAATTTCTACTTCATCAGTTTTTAAATCTCTTGTAACTTCATAAGCCATAAGCATTGAAATTTCATTTACCAAAGCTCTAAAATCTTTTCCCCCGGTTTTTTTATCCCTCAAATATCCCAACTTGTGAGAAATAACCGGATGATCGAATACTGTTAATTTTGACATATTATTACCTCCTACAATTATGCAAAAATTTTTTATTCTATTAAATTAATTTTTACTATTATACAAAAATTTTTTTAATTAGTAAAGTCTATTTGTTATATTGATAAAATATTTCTAATATTTTTCACAAAAAATTTTCATCAAAAATATTGAAATGTTTTTACTTTTATGTTATACTATTCCAGTAATTAAATTTGCCGGCGTGTCGGAACTGGCAGACGAGACAGACTCAAAATCTGTTATCCGCAAGGGTGTGTGGGTTCGAGTCCCACTGCCGGCACCATTTCTATTATTTCAAAAAATTATTGAGATTAATTTAGTTCATTAAAAGTAGAGCGTTTCGACTCTACTTTTTATATTAATATAGTTTTTTATGAAAAAAGGTATGAATTAACATACCTTTCTTTAATTTATTTTACATTATTCATTTTTTCTCTACATTCTTTTTCGATTAAGTCTAATTTATCAATACTTTCTTGCTCAGTTTTTCCTATTGTATAAATATATAATTTAATCTTAGGTTCTGTTCCTGACGGTCTTAAAGCATACCAAGATCCATCATTCAAATAATATTTTAGGCAATTTTGTTTTGGAAAATCTAAATATCCATCCTTAAAATCAATTATTTCTTTTAAAGAAATGTCTCCCATTTCTTTAATAGGATTTTCTCTAAATCCTTCCATCATTCTTCCGATTCTTTGTTGCCCTTCAATTCCTTCAAGTTCAAGAGAAATTTGTCTTTCATTGTAATATCCGAATTCTTGATAAATATCATTTAATACATCTAATAGACTCTTTCCTTGTTTTTTATAGTATGCAGTCATTTCTACAACCATCATTGAAGCCCCGACAGCATCTTTATCCCTTATAAATGTACCATAACAAAAGCCAATACTTTCTTCATATCCAAAAACATAATTTTTTTCTTTAGTTACATCATATTCATTTGTCTTACCACAAATATTTTTAAAACCTGTTAATGTTTCAACTGTTTCTATTCCATATTTTTTTGCTATCGCTCTTGATAAATCTCCTGTTACAATAGATTTTACTAAAACTGGATTTTCAGGCAAATTATTTAGTGCATGTCTTTGTGAGAAAATATAATATGATAATAGAGCTCCTATTCTGTTACCATTTAAAAATACATATTCTCCATTTTTATCTCTAACTTCGAGAGCAACTCTATCACAATCTGGATCTGTTGCAATTAAAATATCAGCCCCAACTTCTTTACCTAATTTTTCAGAATAAAGAAAGGCTTTAGGAACTTCAGGATTTGGATATCCAACAGTTGTAAATTCTGGATCCGGCATTTCTTGTTCTTTAACGACAAAAATATTATTAAATCCTCTTCTTTTTAAAACTTCTCTAACTGGTAAATTTCCAACACCATTTAAAGGAGTATAAACAACCTTAATATCTTTATCTATATTTTCATCATTTATAGTTAAATTTAAAACTTCTTTTTTGTAATCTTCATCAACTGAATCATCAATATATTTTGCCATTCCATTTTTTATAGCATCTTCAAAAGGAATTTGTTTAACATCTTCAAATTTTTCAATTTTATCCATGTGAGATGAAATTTGATTTGCTATGTCATCAAGAATTTGTGAACCCTCTTTCCAATATGCCTTATATCCATTATAAGCTTGTGGATTGTGACTAGCAGTAACCATTACTCCCGCTATACAATTTAATTTTCTAATTGCATAAGAACACATTGGAGTAGGTCTAATTCCCTTATAAATATATGATTTAATTCCATTTCCTGCCATTATTGAACAAGTAAGTTCTGCAAATTCTTTTGAGCCATATCTTACATCATAACTTAAAGCAACTCCTCTATCAATAGCTTCTTGACCATGATCAATAATAGTATTCGCAAGAGCTTGAGCAGCCTTTGAAACCATATATTTATTCATTCTATTTGTTCCTGCTCCAAGTTTCCCACGAAGGCCTGCTGTTCCAAATTCCAAAACTTTATAAAATCTATCTTTAATTTCTTCTTCATTATCTTTTATTGAAAGTAAATCATTTTTTGTTTCTTCATCAAAAAATTTATTATTTAACCATTCTTCATAAACTTTTTTATAATCTATCATAAAATCCTCCTAATTATATATTCTATTATATTTTACATCAAAAGATATTTTATTTCAACAGTTTCAATTTAAAGCTATTTTAAATGATAAATTTATGGTATAATTAACTAGGTTGATTATAAATAATATGAGGTGATTAAATGAAATTTATTTCTTGGAATGTGAATGGACTTAGAGCTTGTATTAAAAAAGGATTTTTAGATTATTTTAATGATATTAATGCAGATTTTTTCTGTTTACAAGAAATTAAGATGAGTGAAGGTCAACTTGACCTTGAACTGGAAGGATATGAAGCTTATTACAATTATGCACAAAGAAAGGGATATAGTGGAACTGCTATTTTTACAAAATACAAACCTTTAAGTGTAAAATATGGAATGGGAATTGAAGAACATGACAATGAAGGAAGACTTATAACTTTAGAATATGATGATTTCTTTTTAGTAACTTGTTATACACCAAACTCAAAACAAGAACTTTTAAGACTTGACTATAGAATGGTTTGGGAAGATGCTTTTAGAAATTATTTACTTGAATTAAATAAAACTAAATCCGTAATAGTTTGTGGAGATTTAAATGTCGCTCATAAAGAAATTGACTTAAAAAATCCAAAAACTAATAGAAAAAATGCAGGATTTACGGATCAAGAAAGAGATAAGATGTCTATTCTTTTAGAAAGCTTTACAGATACTTTTAGATACTTCTATCCAGATAAGGAAAATGAATACAGTTGGTGGAGTTATTTTGGAAAATCAAGAGAAAGAAATACAGGCTGGAGAATTGACTATTTCTTAACTTCAAAAGATATGGATAATAGACTTGTAGATGCACAAATTCATCAAAGCATTTTAGGTAGTGATCACTGCCCTGTTTATTTGGAAATAAAATAACTTACTTTTAAAAGATGTATTAAAAAATAATATATCTTTTTTTGTCCTTACTTCTTCATGTTTAAATTTAAAAAGACTATTACATCAATTGCAATAGTCTTTTTGTCTAATCAACAATTTTTAATTTTATATTATTCTTGTCCTCAATTTCAACATATTTATTTTCTTTTACATAATCTATTAAAACTTCGGCAATATCCCTTGTATCTTCTTTAAGAGTTTTAAGTTCCGGGAAAAACGAAAAGTTTCCTCCACCAGTAGCCCTATAATTATTTAATACAAGTTTATGTTTTTTATCTAAAATTAACTCTTCTCCATCTACTTTTAC
Organism: Parvimonas sp. M20; assembly: GCF_035282425.1. Taxonomy (NCBI): domain Bacteria; kingdom Bacillati; phylum Bacillota; class Tissierellia; order Tissierellales; family Peptoniphilaceae; genus Parvimonas; species Parvimonas sp. M20. Next base: position 7,089 of record NZ_JAYKBQ010000023.1, read on the forward strand.
ATCTGTTATAAAATTATTTCCACTTTTTGAAATATTCATTGTATATTCTATTCCGTCAAGCATATCATAATTATACATCTCTCTTTTAGGATATAAAAATTTTGGATTAATATCAATTTTATTATCTTTAACTATCCAATAAGTTGAAAGCTGTGTTAAGTAGTCTAAAATATTTTGTCCACTCATTTCTTTTAAAACTAATGTATTTGGAAATGGATAATTTAGAATTATATCTCTATATCTTAATTTTTCACCAAAACCGGGCATAACTTCAAAAAGACAACAAGAAGAAATATCAGCTCCCATTGTTTCCTTTTGAATTTTATTTATAAAACTTGTAATTGAATGTTTTTCCAATTGAGCAGTCTTTGTGTCAGAAATATACATTTCTTTATTACAACTACCAATTTCAATATCCAACCATTTTTCAGTTTCATTTAAAACTTCTTTAAATTTTTCTTCCATTTCAACATCAATTTCATATCCTGAAATGTCTTTAAGATTAACTGAAATATTTTCATCAAATAAAACTTCCATACAAGTATAACAGCCATCTGCACATTGTATTACAAGTGTATCTTTTATCTTCCCTGTTAAAGTCCTATGTTGATGACCTGTAACTAAAACATCTATTCCGGAAATTTTATCACAAATCTCATAGCCAACATTTTCTCCTGTCAAGTTTTCAGTAGGATTTCCACTTTCCAAATCCCTTTCAAAACCGCCATGATAAAAAACTACCACATAGTCAACCTTATCTCTAACAGCTTCAACTGAGTTTTTAACAGTTTCAAAAACGCTTAAGATTTCCAAATTTTCTAAATTTTTAGGATTTTCCCAATGGTCAATATAATCAGTTACAACTCCAATTAATGCAATTTTTTTATTATCTATGCAAATAATATCTGTATTTCCAAGATTTTCGTTTTTATACTTTACATTACCAGTAATACATTTTGCATCATTTTCTTTAACATAATTATATAAAAACCCACTACCATAGTTAAAATCATGATTTCCAATATTTATATAATCACAATGTAAATGATTAAGAGCTTTGGCAACTATATTTTCTTTTAAATTTGCATTAGCATAGGTTACCAAAGGTGTTCCCTGATTTATATCTCCATTGTCAACATAAATTACTTTCCCATTTTTTCTTTCCTCTTTTAAAAAAGTTGAAAATCTAGAAAGTCCTTTATTTGCTATTGCAGAGTTTACAAAATTATATGCCAATAAATTACCATGAACATCAGTGGTAGATAAAATTTTAAAAGCCATTAATATCCCCTCGCCAATTTTCTTCTTACATTATTTGAAAAGACCTCTATAATTAAAACTAAAATAATTATTCCAACTAAAATTGATCCAACTTCATTCCAACGATAATTATTCATTGCAAAAATAAGTGGTGCCCCAATTCCACCTGCTCCTACAAGCCCAAGAACAGACGCATCTCTTAAATTCATATCAAATCTATAAATAACAATAGAAATTAACTTTGAATAAATTTGAGGTAAAATTCCATATCTTATTTGTTCTATTTTTGTACAACCAATCGCTGAAAGAGATTCAATAATTCCAAAATCTAAATCTTCTATAACATCTATATATAATTTAGTAACCATTCCTATTGAAACAACTGACATTGTAAATACACCAGCCAGTGCCCCAGGTCCTGTAACACCTATAAACATAAGTCCATAAATAAAAGCAGGAACAGTTCTAACACACATTGTAAAAAATCTTCCAATTACAGCCACATATTTTGAAACAATTTTTTTTGCAGAAATAAATGCAAAAGGAATAGAAATAATCGCTCCAATTATTGTACCCAGAAATGCAATACACATTGTTTCAAAAAGTAAATAAATTACACCTTTATTGTCAAGTCTAAAAAGAAATTCTAAATCGGGATGTAATATACCACTTATAATATTTTTAGCAATTGTCATTGAGTCTTTAACATCATCACCCTTTTTAATTGACATCGCAGACCAAATTAAAAGTCCTAAAACTATTACAATAACAGCTATAATATAAGTATAAGATTTTGGCTCTTTTTTTAATTTTTCTTCTACTTTTGAATTCATCATTTCCATTACTCCAACCTTCCTCTAAAATGTTCACTTATAATTTCTATTACAAAAACAGTTAAAAGTAATAAAAATACTATTGTCCCAACTTTTGAATATTCTCTCCATCCGAGTTTTTCATTTAAAATCATACCAATACCACCTGCACCAACATAACCTAAAATTGCAGCATATCTAACATTACCTTCAAAGTTGAATAATGCAGTTGAAATATATGAAGGTAAAACAACTGGCAGTATAGCATATCTAAAAGCATAGAATTTAGTAAATCCCATAGATTCCATACATTCAAAAGCTCCCATATCAACAGTTTCTATTGATTCATACAATAATTTTCCAACATAAGATAATGAAAAAATAAAAATTGCTACAGTTCCGGCAAAAGTCCCAAGCCCCCATATATATGTTGCTATTAAAGCACAAACAAGAGATGGTAAAGTTCTTAAAATACTTAAAAATAATTTAAAAAATCCATTTACAAATTTATTTTTAGTTATATTGCTGGATGCCAAAATAGCAACAGGCAACGAAACTAATGCACCTAAAAACGAACCCATCAAAGACATTTTTATAGTGTCAAAAAGTGGAGTTAAAACCTCTTTAGAATAACTAAAGTCAGGTGGAATCATTCCTTTTAAAATATTAAAAAAGTTTCCAAAATTATTAAAAACTTCAAAATTAAAACCAGTAACCTTTATTGAAATATACATCAATAAAATTACAATGATTGTAATTAAAGGAGTTTTTGAACGTGGTCTAAAAACTACTTTTCCATTGTCTAACTCTATTTTTTCTTTTGGAATTATAGTATCAAATATATTTTTCATATTTATTCTCCAGTTGCAAATAAATCTTTTTGGTAAATTTTATCTAAAATTTCTTTTGTAATATCACTTGCCGCTCCATCATAAACAATTCTACCTTTGTTTATTCCTACGACTCTATCGCAATATTTCAAAGCTAAATCTACATCGTGAATATTTATTAAAATAGTAATTTTATTTTCTTTATTTATTTTTCTAAAATCATCCATAACTTGATTTGAAGTTACGGGATCAAGAGCTGCAACAGGTTCATCAGCTAAAATAATTTGTGGACTTTGTCCTAAGGCTCTTGCTAAAGCTACTCTTTGTTGCTGACCACCTGAAAGTTGGTCAACTCTTACATAAGCTTTTTCCAACATATCTACTTTATCCAGTGCTTCTAAAGACTTAATCTTACATTCCTTAGGAAATATTCCAAAGAATTTTCTAAAACCAGTTAAATCTGGAACAAATGCAGTTAAAACATTTTTTATAACTGTGGTTCTAGTAACTAAATTAAAAGATTGAAAAATCATACCAATTTTTCTTCTAAACTTTCTAATATCAAATCCGCTTAATTTTTTTACATCAACATCATTTACAATTAATTCTCCAGCAGTAATCTCATGCATCTTATTGACACATCTTATTAGTGTTGATTTTCCAGAACCGGAAAGTCCTATAATAGCTACAAATTCTCCTTGGTCAATTTTTAAATCTACATCAATCAATCCCTTTGTTCCATTAGGATAAACTTTACTAACTTTTTTAAATTCTATCATTTTTTTCTCCATATATTTTGTTAAAAAAGGAGAGATTTCTCTCTCCCTAATTCTCACACAATTTAATTAATTCATAATTATTTTAATTTTTTTACAATTTCTTGAGCTTTTGCCTCATTATCATAGTCACTATCTTTTGCTGGTTGATAACCTTCATGACTATAAACAGCTATAACTTTCTTACCTTCTTCTGTTTTAGCAATTTCAATCAAAGCTTTTTCTAAAGCTTTCTTAAATTCAGGTGTTATATTTTTGGAATTCTTAGAAACACTTACAGTATCATTATATATAGGAGTTGTTACACCAATAAGATTTGTTTCATCCCAAATTGATGATTTTCTTCCATAATTTTCAGTCCATTTCTTTTCCTGATCAAGTCTAGCATCAGCATATGTACAAAGCACATCTACTTGACCTGAAGCAAGTCTAGCAAAAGCAGAACCGTAAGAATCACTTAAAATTGCATTATTTCCTAAATCTTTAATAGTTTTTCCAAAATTTTCATTTAACCAAAGAGTTGGATAGATATATCCTGCAGGTGAAGTTGGATTCATAACACTCCATTTTAAATCTTTTACATCATCCCAAGTTAATTTTTCTCCAGCATTTACTTTTTTAGCAATTGCTTGTCCTTTTTCAGATGGACCAGCAATAATTAATGCTCTATAAGATGTAGCTTGATCTTCTGTTTTCTTAGTAGGTTTTTGATTATTCCAAACTTTAGCAGAATCGTCATTCAAAGAAAGACCTTTTCTAGTAGCAGTCAAAAGAACTTCTGCTCCATCTCTATATAAAACATAAGTCCCCGCTGGAATAAACCCAACATCTAAAGTTCCAGCATTAAGTCCTTCACCAACAGCTTCAAAACTTGTTCCAACTGTTATATCAACATTTTTAACATCATAGCCTTCTTTTGCTAATTGTTCCTTTAGTAACTTCTTTAAAGGTTCGGTTGCAGTAACTATTTCTGATGGTTCCCTTGAAGGTACAAAACCAATTGAAAGCTTTTCAATAATAGTTTTTCCGTCAGCAGATTTTTTAGATTCTTTTTTAGAACCACAACCCACAAGAAGTCCGGCACTTAAAACAAGTGCTAAAGATGAAATTAAAATTCTTTTAAATATTTTCATAATTCCCCCTATATTAGTAAAAAATAAATTGTATGATTTACACTTATATTATATCATTTTAAATAATGGTTTACAATTAAAACTACGACTTTTCTTCAATTTTTTTATAACGAAATTTATAATAATATTTTTATTAAAATAAACAATTTAAAAGCGAGTAAATTCAACTCGCTTAAATTAAAAAACTCCACACAGACATACAATCCAAACAAAATTACAATTAGCTTTTTTAAATTCCTTATAACACTCATCAATTGTTGCACCACTTGTATGTATGTCATCTATTAGTAAAATATTCTTTCCACTTAAATCGCAATCAACTAAAAAGGAATTTTGTAAATTTACACTTCTTTCTTCAAGGGATAAAAAATGTTGTGATTTAGTATTTTTTATCTTATATAGCTTGTCAAACAACGCTATATTAGAATATTTTGAAATTTCTTCTGCAAGAAGTTTTGAATGATTATACCCTCTTTGTCTAATTTTCTTTTTACTTGAAGGAACATAGGCAATATAATCCATCTTTTCAAGCAAACATTTATCCAAATTTTCATATATCAACTTTCCAAAAGGTTTTTTCAAATATACTCCATTTTCAAACTTAAATTCCTTAATTTTTGTCTTTAAGATTCCAGAATAATAGAACAAAATATCTTTTTTAAAATATTCTTCTCCATAATCATTAAAAATTTCCTTATCATATTTTCTGATTTTAGATAAACAGTCCTCACACAAATAAAAGTCTTTTACAATATTATCTTTACAGAAAAAACAATAATCCTCATTAAAAAAGAAACTTTTTAAAAATTTTTTTATCATTATAGTAATTCCTCTACAAGTCCGTAAAAATGTTTTATCCTATTTTCCAAATTAGAATATCTGCTATTTATAGTATTATTTCTAATCATATTATTCATAATATTCTTATCTCCAACTAGCACAATATTTTCCTTTGCCCTTGTAATTGCAGTATATAATAGATTTCTAGTTTGAAGCAGTCTATATCCATCAAACATAGGAATAATTACAGATTTAAATTCAGAACCTTGAGATTTGTGTATAGTTATTGCATAAGCTAATTCCAAATTATCTAAATCCTCTAAGGTATAATCTATAAGCCTCTTATCATCCATTTCAACAGTCAACTTATTACTGGACTTATCAATGAAAATAATATGCCCCATATCTCCATTATACACACCAAAATTTTCTTCTCCATCAGAATCAAAAAATGATAGATTATAATTATTTTTAGTTTGCATAACTTTATCATTAACACGAAAGAGTTTATTACCTACTAAAATCTCATCAGTCGTTTCATTTTTCGGATTTAAAATATCCTGTAATAGCCTATTTAATTCAAAAACTCCGCAAATTCCCTTTCTGCTTTGAGTAAGAATTTGGATATCTTTAGAAAAATCATAACCATAAGCATTTGGTAGTCTTTTACTAATCAAATCAACTACAATATTTCTGGTAATTGCAGGAGATTCAGTTTTCAAAAAGAAAAAATCACTATTTTTTTCATTTAAAGTCGGCTCTTGACCATTATTTATTTTATGAGCATTAACAATTATATTACTACTTTCAGATTGCCTAAAAATATCAACAAGTTTTGTATATTTTATTTTTTCTGAATTAATTAAATCCCTTAAGACATTTCCTGCACCGACACTTGGGAGTTGGTCAACATCTCCAACAATAATTAATCTGGTATTATCCTTTATTCCTCTTAAAAGTTTTTCAAAAAGAACCACATCAACCATACTCATCTCATCAATAATAATTACATCAGTATCTAAAGAATTATCTTCATTATACTCGAAATGTCCAATATCATCATAACTACTTGGAATATAACCTAACATTCGGTGAATAGTTTTAGCCTCTATTCCTGTAGTTTCTTCAATCCTTTTTGCAGCTCTACCCGTTGGAGCACAAAGAGAAATATTATACCCATTGTCTAAATATATCTTAGATATTGTATTTATTATTGTGGTTTTTCCTGTACCCGGTCCACCTGTTATAATAGAAATATTTTCTTCAAAACAGGATTTTATCGCATCTATTTGAATATCTGATAATTTTATGGACAGACTTTTAATAGATTTCTTTATTTCCTTATCAATGTCAAATAGAATTTTGAAATCCTCATTTAAAGCCATTTTTGCAAGTTTACTAGCAATATAACTTTCAGAAACATATAAATAATCTAAATAAATATTTGATTCCTCGAAAGAATTGTCTATAACTATATCTGAAGATAAAAGTAAATTCATATATACAGGTCCTATAAGTTCTGTTTCAACTCCTATTAGTTTAGAAACTTCATCGGTAAGTTTTTCTTTTGGATAGTAAACATGTCCAAAATTTATAGCTTTTTGATTTAATACATAAAGGATGGCTGATTCAATTCTATAAGGACTATTTTTGTCCAAATTATTTTTTAAAGCTATTTCATCAGCTTTTAAAAACCCAATCCCTTTTATATTTTTTATCAGCTTATACGGATTTTCATTAATAACTTCTAAAGTATTTTCACGAAAAACATTATAAATTTTTTTAGATAAACTTAGACTTATTCCAAGTCCGCTAAGATGAAATAAAATATTTTTGCTAAATCTTAATTCTTCAACGGATTTTTTTATTTTTTCAATGCTTTTCTTTCCAATTCCTCTAACTTCAATCAATCTATCAGTTTCATCAAAAACTATATTTAAACTTTCTTTACCAAACTGTTCAACTATATAACTTGCATTCTTAGTCCCAATAGTAGAAATAATTCCACTTGCCAAATATCTTTGAATTTCAGCAATTGAACTAGGTAATTTTTTTTGATAGGAAGTTGCGTTCAGCTGTTCACCATACTTGTTATCATATGTAAACTCTCCTTCAACTTCCAAACTTTCTCCGACATTAACAGAATCAAAAATACCTACAATTTTGATTTCACCATCACTTGTATTTAAGTCAAAAACAGAATATCCATTTTCTTCATTTACATATCTGACCTTTATAACTTCTCCTGTTAATTTCATAACTTCTCCTGTATATAAATTTAGGAAACTATAACTAGTTTCCTAAAAAATTAATCTTCTACCCTTTCAATATTTGCTCCTAATGATTTCATTTTACCTACAAAATCATTATATCCTCTATCTATATGATAAATATTCCCAATTGTTGTTGTACCTTCTGCAACAAGACCAGCTAAAACAAGAGCTGCTCCCGCTCTTAAATCTGTCGCTTTAACATCTGCTCCAACAAGTTTTCTAACACCGGCAATTCTAGCTTCTTTTCCACTTGTTGCAATAATAGCCCCCATTTTATTGAGCTCATCAACATGCATAAATCTATTTTCAAAAACAGTTTCTGTAACTTTTGCTTGATCTTCACATACACATAAATAAGCCATAAATTGTGCTTGAACATCTGTTGGGAAACCTGGATAAGGTAAAGTTTTAATATCTGTTCCCTTAATCTTGTCGCTTCCCTTTACAAAAATTGAATCTTCATCTTCATTTACTACAACATAGGCACCTGTTTCTTTCAATTTTGCAATAACAGGTTTGATATGGTTTGAAATACAATTTTGAACTACAACCTTTCCTCCTGTAATCGCAGCAGCTATCATAAATGTAGCAGCTTCAATCCTATCAGGAATAATTGTATGAACTGTTCCTCCTAATTTTTCTACACCAATTATTGTTATGGTAGAAGTACCAGCACCTGAAACTTTTGCTCCCATTTTATTTAGAAAATTTCCTAAATCTACAATTTCAGGTTCTTTTGCTGCATTTTCAATTACAGTTTCGCCTTTAGCTAAAGTTGCAGCCATCATTATATTTTGAGTTGCACCTACAGAAGGAAAATCTAAATAAATAGTATCACCATAAAGTTTTTCACATCTTGCAGAAATCTTATCAGGTTCTTCTTCAATTAAAGCACCTAAATTTTTAAATCCTTTTAAATGCAAATCAATAGGACGAGAACCTATTGCACAGCCTCCTGGTAAAAATGCATCTGCTCTACCAAATCTTGCAAGCAATGGACCCATAACCAAAAATGAGGCTCTCATCTTTTCCATTAAACTTCTATCTGTTACAAAAGAATTAATATTGCTAGAATCAATAGAGACTCTATTTTCAGATAGAAACTCTATTTTAGCACCCAAACTCTCTAAAACTTTCAAAATTATTTTTACATCTACTAAATTTGGAACATCTTCAAGCACTATCGGCTCTGTTCCTAAAAGTGAAGCAGCTATAATAGGAAGTGCTGCATTCTTTGCTCCATCTATCTTTACAGTGCCTTCCAAAGGAGCACTCTTTCTTACTAATATCTTAGGCAAACAAATCCCTCCAAAATATTTTTTATTTAAAACAACAAGTTACCCCACGATTCAAAACATCGTGGAAGAGTGGGGTTCTTTATTATTCAATAATACTTTTTATCTATTATAATAAAATTTAATGACAAAAACAAATTTAAAATTGTCAAACAACAAATCTACTTTTATTATACCACATTTGCTATATATTATTAAACTATTTATTATTTTTCTTAGATTTATATCTTAATTGTGAATCCAATATCTTCTTTCTCATTCTTAAACTCTTTGGAGTTACTTCAATATATTCATCACTTTCAATAAATTCTAACATTTCTTCCAAACTCATAATCTTTGGCGGACTAAGTTTTAAAGCGTCATCAGATGCTGATGATCTAATATTAGTTTGTTGTTTCTTTTTACAAACATTAACTTCAATATCAAGTCCCTTAGCATTAGAACCTACAACCATTCCTTCATAAACTTCAGCCTGTGGAGAAATAAATAATATCCCTCTCTCTTGTGCTGAATTTAATCCATAAGCTGTTGCAATACCAGTTTCAAAACAAATTAATGAGCCAACATTTCTCTTTGGAATTTCACCTTTGAAAGGTTCATAAGCTTTAAACTCTGTATTTAAAGTTCCACTTCCTCTAGTATCAGTTAAAAACTCTGAACGATATCCGATAAGTCCTCTTGCAGGAATATTAAAAATAAGTCTTGTATATCCTGCTTGTGAAGGATTCATATTAACTAAGTCAGCTTTTCTTTGTCCTAACTTTTCTATAACAGAACCAACAAATTCTTGATCTACATCTATTGTTACAGTTTCTATTGGTTCTAGCAATTTACCATTTTCATCTTTTTTGTATAGAACTTCTGGTTTTGAAACTTGGAATTCATAACCTTCTCTTCTCATGTTTTCAATTAAAACTGAAAGATGAAGTTCTCCTCTTCCTGAAACTCTAAAACTATCGGTTGAAGCTGTATCCTCAACTCTTAAACTTACATCTGTTTCTAATTCTTTATAAAGTCTTGCACGAATTTGTCTACTTGTAACAAATTTTCCTTCTTTTCCAGCAAAAGGAGAATTATTTACTATAAAATTCATAGCAAGAGTAGGTTCAGAAATCTTTACAAATGGAAGAGGTGTTACATCTTCCAAAGAGCAAAGAGTATCTCCAATACTAATTCCTTCAACTCCTGTTACCGCAATAATATTTCCTACAGATGAACTTTCAACTTCTTTTCTGGATAAATTTTCAAACTCATATATTTTAGTAATCTTTATTTTCTTATTTACACTGCTGTCATTATAATTTACAATTACAGCATCATCTCCAAGTTTTACACTACCACTTTCAATCTTACCAATACCTATTCTTCCTACATACTCACTATAATCAGTAGTAGAAATAAGTAATTTAAAAGGTGCATTTTCATCTCCTTTTGGAGCAGGAATGTAGTCAACAATAACATCCAAAAGAGTTTTCATATCTTCAGTTTTTTTGTTGAAGTCCATTGTTGCATAACCTGATCTTGCAGATGCGAAAACAAAAGGACTTTCTAAATAATCTTCTGACGCATCAAGTTGGATAAATAAATCTAAAACTTCATCAACAACCTCTTCACATCTAGCTTCAGGTCTATCAATTTTATTTATACAAATAATAGTTGGCAGTTTAAGTTCAAAAGCCTTTCTTAAAACAAATTTAGTTTGAGGCATAGGGCCTTCAAAAGCATCGACTACTAGGATAACCCCATTTGCCATTTTTAAAACACGTTCAACTTCTCCACCAAAATCAGCATGTCCCGGTGTATCAATTACATTAATTTTTATTTCATTATAATCAATGGCAGTATTTTTTGAAAGAATTGTAATTCCTCTTTCTCTTTCTATATCATTTGAGTCCATTACTCTTTCTTTTACATCTTGATTTTCTCTAAAAACACCGCTACTTTTTAATAAGCAATCTACCAAAGTAGTTTTCCCATGGTCGACATGAGCTATAATTGCTACATTTCTTATATTTTCAATATTTCTCATATACTTTCCTTCCTATATTTTATATACAATGCATAACAATTAATTATAGCATATATACGTCAAAAAGTAAAATTTTTGATTGATTTTATACTATGTTTTCAACGATTTCAATAATTCTTTTGTAAAAAAACAAAAAATAGCATATAAAATTTTATAATTTTACACGCTATTCTTAACTAATTTCTATCAAAATATCTTATTGTATAACTCATAGTTCCTAAGTTTTTTCAATTATATTTATCTCTAAAACCAGATTATTTAAATAGTTATTGTAAAGAAAAATATATATGGCGCCGTAAATATTGCTATTGCTAATGCTAATTTTTTCTTCTTTTCTTCATCTATATAAAGTTTTGAAAATGTATATCTTTTATTTAATTTGTAATTTATAACCCTTGACAAAAGAATTGCAACACATAATATCAATACCTCAAATATCTTCTCCGGTATCTTTACAACAAGAGAATACAAAAAAGACTCATACCAATTAAAAAAAACTAGAGTTGATTTGATAAAAATTGTTAAAATTGCTGCAATCAAAATTAGTAATATAATAGCAATTATATCGCATAAAAACCCAAAACAAGTTACTCTTACTATTATTTTTTTTAAAGGAATATCTACTTTCAAACATAACATAAAAATATCCAAAACAATTGAATATAAAACAAATAATATTGGTATAATAAATGGCCACAATATAGGCAGTACCCATAAGACCCATAACGGAATAGGAAAGTCAATGTTAACATCCCCCCAAAATTGCGTTGGAAAGAAAACACTATAAAAAATATTCATTTTTTACCTCCTTTTTATGAAGTGAGAGAATTTAATTCTCCCACTTCAATTTTTTTATTTTTTAAAATTTTTATTTTTTACCTTTTCAGATTAATAATATAAGAATTATCATATCGTAAAGAAAAACATATATGGTGCTGTAAATATTGCTATGGCTAATGCCAATTTTTTCTTATTTTCTTCCTCTATGTCAAGTTTTGAAAAAGTATATCTTTTATTTAATTTGTAATTTATAACTCTTGATAACAGAATTGTAACTAATATTGTTAATAATGCATATACATTATTAATTGGATTTTCCTCTAAAGCTTTCAACCAAGGATAAAACACAGATTTATAGTTAATAATATTGTCTACTTGTAACATAATCAATATAAGAAATCCAGCAACTATTAAATCACATAAAAAACCAAATAGTACAGTTTTCATTATTATTTTTTTTAATATTTCAAATATATTAACTATTTTTAAATATCGCATGGACATAGTCAATACTGTTAAACAAAACATAGTAGTTATCGGAATAATAACAATCCAAGAAATTGGTAATAACCAAAAACCCCATAATGGCAAGGTAAGATCAAAATCTATTATGCCACCTTTAAAAAATATAATTGAAAAAAAACTATATATAGATAATATATTCATTTTTTATCTCCTTTTTTGTGAAGTGAGAGAATTTAATTCTCCCTCTTCAATTTTTTTATTTTTCAATATTTTCATTTTTTGATGCGAAAATCTTTTCATCAACTTTTCCATCTTTGTTTTTATCTATTTGTAAAACTGTATCTTTATCTTTGTTTATTCCTGTTCTTATTATCATATCCTTTGTAATAGATATTTCAATCCAATAATTTATCATTCCTATCAAAATATCTTATTGTATTATTCATTTTTTACCTTTTCTGATTAATAATATAAGAATTATCATATCGTAAAGAAAAACATATATGGTGCTGTAAATATTGCTATGGCTAATGCTAATTTTTTCTTATTTTCTTTCTCTATGTCAAGTTTTGAAAAAGTATATCTTTTATTTAATTTATAATTTATAATCCTTGACAATAAAATTAAAACACTCAATGTTAATATTGCGAATATATTATCAAGTGGCTTTTCATAAATAGAATCCCTCAAAGATTTATACCAATTGTAAAAATCTGATTTTGGATTAATAAGATTTTCTGTTACTATAGTTCCTAGCAATATAAGTCCTACAACTATAATATCACACAAAAAACAAAAAAAAGTTGTTTTTACTATTACTTTTTTAAAAATTCTAAAAGGATTATATATTTTCAGATATATCGTAGATATATAAACTACTGTTGAACATAATATAGTAGTTATCGGTATAATAACAATCCAAAATATTGGATTTATATAAA
>NZ_JAYKBQ010000024.1:0-17421 GCF_035282425.1 Parvimonas sp. M20
GAACTGGCAGACGCACAGGACTTAAAATCCTGCGATGTTAACTCATCGTACCGGTTCGATTCCGGTCCTCGGCACCAGTTTTAGGCCCCATGGTCAAGCGGTTAAGACATCGCCCTTTCACGGCGGTAACCCGGGTTCGAATCCCGGTGGGGTCACCATTTATTTTTTATGTGGCGGAGTAGCTCAGTTGGCTAGAGCATGCGGTTCATACCCGCAGTGTCAGGGGTTCAAATCCCTTCTCCGCTACCATTTTTATATTATGATATTTATGTTGTGGTTATATTTGGGCGCATAGCTCAGTTGGGAGAGCATCTGCCTTACAAGCAGGGGGTCATAGGTTCGAGCCCTATTGTGCCCACCAAATACGGCCTGGTAGTTCAGTTGGTTAGAATGCTAGCCTGTCACGCTAGAGGTCGTGGGTTCGAGTCCCATCCAGGTCGCCACTATTATGCTGGTGTAGCTCAATTGGTAGAGCAACTGACTTGTAATCAGTAGGTTAGGGGTTCAAGTCCTCCCACCAGCTCCATATTTGCGGGAGTGGCTCAGTGGTAGAGCATCGCCTTGCCAAGGCGAGGGTCGCGAGTTCGAATCTCGTCTTCCGCTCCAATAACTCAGAATTTATTCTGAGTTTTATATTATGTGCCATTAGCTCAGCTGGATAGAGCGTTTGGCTACGGACCAAAAGGCCAGGGGTTCGAATCCTCTATGGCACGCCAAATAAAGTAATTGCATTTTTGTGATTACTAAATTTTATATAAGAATCAGATAAATTTTATTTGATTCTTTTTTTGTGCAGATTACTTTGTATAAAGAATATTTTAGATTGAATTTCTTTTTTAAAAAGTGGGTATAACATTTTTGATAGCAATATGCTTAATAATAGATATAAAAAGGTTTTTTTAATAATATGTTTTATGTTAATTTTATTTTATATATAGTACACCATTTTATAAGATTTATATATTTATTATGAATTAAAGTCATTTTTATATTGTATTTTATTAGCTTTAATGATATAATTGTTAAGACACTATTTAAGGAGGCGATTTTATGAAACCGGTTATTGGGATTTCAGGAAGTATTTTAATTAATAAAGGTGATACTTTTTTAGGATATAGAAGATCTTATGTTAATCAAGATTATGTTGAAGCTATATTAAGAGCAGGTGGTATTCCTTTTATTATACCATTTAATGAAGATTTAGAAAGTACTAGGGAAATGGTTAAACAAGTTGATGGAATTATTTTATCTGGTGGACATGATGTAGATCCACATAATTATGGAGAAGAACCACTATTAAAAATTGGTGAAGTTTTTCCTGAAAGAGATGCTTTTGATATGGAAATATACAAAACTGCTATTGAGTTAAAGAAACCTATTTTTGGTATTTGTAGAGGGTATCAGATAATTAATGTTGTTAATGGGGGAACTTTGTATCAAGATTTATCTTATGCTGATTTTGTTAAGCTTAAACATAATCAAGGTGATAATCCAAGTCAAGCTACTCATTTTGTAGAATTGGAAGAAGGTACTTTTTTAAGAAATATTTTAGGTGAAGAATATAAAGTAAATAGTTTTCATCATCAAATAGTAAAAGATGTTGCACTTGGGTTTAAAATTGTCGCAAAAAGCTCTGATGGAGTTGTTGAATCTATTGAAAAAATTACAGAAGATTGTTTTGTAGTTGGAGTTCAATGGCATCCGGAAATGTTGTCAACAAAGCATTTAGATTCTCAAAGAATATTTGACGAATTCATAAAAAATGTTGAAGAAAGAAAGAATAAATAGTTTTAATTTTGATTAAAGCTATAAAGGAGGAATTATTTAATGGATAAGAAAAAAATGGGATTTTGGTCAATAGTACTTTTGACTATAAATTCAATAATTGGGACAGGTATATTTTTATCACCTGGTAGTGTTGCTAAATCTGCAGGTGCACAAGCTCCAATGATTTATATAGTAGCTGCTGTATTTACTTCTATGCTAGCTATTACTTTTGCTTCTGCTGCGAAATATGTTACAAAGAGTGGGGCAGCTTATGCTTATACTAAGGCAGCTTTTGGTAATAATATAGGACAATATGTAGGGGTTACTAGGGTTATAGCAGCTAGTATTGCCTGGGGAACAATGGGAACATATGTTGTTAGAACTACATTAAAAATATTTGGTTTTGATTCTGCTAATTTAACTTATGTTACAATAGGATTTTTAGTATTAATGGCAATTTTATTATTAATAAATATTTTTGGTACAAAACTTTTAACAACAATTAGTGATATTTCTACAATTGGTAAAGTTTTAGCTTTAGTAGTTACTATTATAGCCGGTGTTGCAATTTTAGCTTATACTGGAACTTCACATATATCTGAGTTAAGTTTATTAAAAGCTAAAGATGGAACTTCATTGATAAAAGGAATGAATGCAACTACTTTTGTTACAGCTGTAATTGCAGCTTTCTATGCTTTTACTGGTTTTGAATCAGTTGCGAGTGGATCTCAAGATATGGAAGAACCTGAAAAGAATTTACCAAGAGCAATTCCTTTGGCAATTGGTATAATTGCAGCTATTTACTTTGGAATAGTTTTAGTTGGTATGCATGTTAATCCAGTAGCATTAGTTCAATCAAAAGAAGTTGTTGTATTAGCTTCAATTTTTACTAATCCTATACTAGAAAAAGTTGTTGTTTTAGGGGCATTGGTTTCAATGTTTGGTATAAATGTTGCTGCTTCTTTCCATACTCCACGTGTTTTAGAAGCTATGGCTAAGGAAAAACAAGTTCCTGAAATTTTTGCAAAGAGATTATCAAATGATTTACCATTACCAGCATTTTTATTTACAGCTTTATTTGCGATAATTATTCCTTTAAGTTTTAGATATGATTCTACAGGAATAGCGATTATAAGTTCAATTTCACGTTTTGTTCAATTTTTAATCGTACCTTTAGCAGTTGTAATTTTCTACTATGGAAAGTCAAAAGAATCTATATTAGATTCAAAGAAGAATATGATAACTGATGTTGTTATTCCTTTGATAGCATTATTACTTTCTGTTTTACTTCTTATAAAATTTGATTGGAAAGGACAATTTTCAATTAAGGACCCTACAGGTGCAGTTTTAACAAATTATAAAGCAATTATATCAATGTTTGTTGGCTATGTTGTTTTACCAGTTATTATGTTTATGTATGTTAAAACAAAGAAAGAAAACAAATAAGTTATAGTATAAAGTAAAATTAGCTACTTGATTTTAAATTATTAAGTAAAGAAAATGCTTTAAATTTATAATTATAGAGAAGAATGTATTTCTTCTCTATTTTTTATTAAAGGTTTATGGTAAAATATATCTAGAGGTGATTTTATGAAAAATAAATTTTTAAATATAAAATACATCATAGGAAAATTTTTAGTTTTATTTTTAATTTCCATATTAAGTTTTAATTTTGTATATAAAAATTCTTTTGCAGATGATAATTTTGATAGAGCTAATAGAATTTATGATATGGATTATAGGAGTTTTTTTATAGGAAATATTATTGATGATTCTAATGGAAAATTTAAGATAAAAGTTACTACAATTTTTTTAGGAGAAAATCTTAAAGAAATTGAAGTGCCTAAATTTAAAGAGTATAGTTATAGTAGATTAACTCCAGCAAAAGGAGATTATTTTGTAGGAATTTTGAAAAAGGATAATACTTTAGATTTGACTTGGATTTTTAAAGCTACTTCCGGTAACTATAAAACACTATATTTGGCAAATGATAAAGATCCTGAAAATTCAGAGATTAAGTTATTTCAAAATATGATAAATAAGGGCGATTATGTTCCTAATCTTGACGAAATTGAAAAAAATAAGAGATTAGAGGCAAATAAATACTCAAAACCAAAAGATGATTTTAGTAAAAATTATGATGAATTAACAGAAGAAGAAAAGAAAAAAAGACTTGAAGCAGTTAATGAAAAGTCTGAAAAAGATTATAAAGAAAGAATGGAAGCTATTGCTAATTTTGTAAAAAATCCTGTTCTTTTGATTGTTCCTGCAATTTTATTTTTGTTAATATTTTATGTTGTTCGTTCAAAAAGAAAATTTTTAAAAGAAATGGAAGAACGTGATGATGAATACGATAATGAAGAATAATTCTGTAAACAGTGATTATGAAGCGAAGAAATTATTAAATTTTAGTATAAAATTTTCTTACTCTTTGCTTTATAACGGAGCAGAGGTTTATAGAGTAGAGGATAGTATAAATAGAATTTGTAAATCTTTTGAAAATATTAAAGCAGTTAATACTTTTGCATTAAGCAATATGGTAATTATTTCATTTGTATATAATGGAACTAATTATACAAGTATGAGAAGGTTGAATGATTCAGGAAAAAATTTAGAAAAAATAGCTTTGCTAAATGATTTATCTAGGAATATAGTTTCTGGTAAAGTTGATATTGATGAAGCTTTTAAAGAACTAAAAAGCATTAAAAATAGGAGTTCTTACAGTAATATAGCTACTGTTTTGTTAATTACTTTATCGGCTCCATTTTTAGCATTTATTTTTGGTGGAACTTTAAGTGATTTTATTCCTGCATCTATGGCTATGCTTGTAGAAATGGTATTTTTACTTTATGTTGAAAAATTAAAGTTACCATCATTTTTAACAACTTTTTTATCTGCATGTGCAGTTGCTCTTTTTACGATGACTATGTCTAAGGTTGTTCATATTGAAAATGTGTCAAGTATTATGATTGCGGGAATTGTTCCTCTGTTTCCAGGAATACAGATAACAAATTCTATGAGAGATATTTTATCTGGAGATATTTTGTCGGGGATAATTGGAATAATGTCTGCTATATTTACTGCGGTTTCTATTGCAGTTGGTGTTGTTTTAGTTCTTAGACTTTTTGGATAGGTGGTTTTATGGATTTATTTTTAAATATAATTTGTGCGATTGTATCAAGTATTGCATTTTCAATATTCTTTATAGTTCCAAAAAAAGCTATTATTTATTGTTCTATTACCGGAACAATTAGCTGGATTGTTTATTATTTTTGTAGTAAGCATTTAGGAAATGCCGTTAGTAATTTAATTGCATCCGTTATTGTAGGACTATTCGCAGAATATTTTTCGGTGAAATTGAAAATGCCTTCTACAGTATTTTTATATATTGGGATTGTAATGTTGGTTCCAGGATATGGAATGTATCATACAATGGAATATTTTGCAAAAAATGAGTATTTATTAGCTTTAGATAGTGGAATAAGTACAGTTGTACATGCAGGATCTATAGCAATTGGCGTTTTGGTTTCTGCAGTGTTTTCCAAATCAATTAAGAGAGTGAAATTTGATAGAGTTAATAAATTTAATGAAATAACAGAAAAAATTGGAGAATTTACAGAAAAATAAAAATATTATAAATTTTAAAATCGACTTTTTTACGAAAAATTTTTTTGTAAAAAGGTTGATTTTTTTTATTAAATAATGTATAATACTTAATGTTGCTTTATGGGAGTAGATGAGTTCTGGTGTGCTCTCTGGTCTTCAAAACCAGCATAAGGAGTTTGTAGCTTCTTAGGTGGGTTCGATTCCCACATATTCCCGCCAAATTTTTACATAATTTTATATAAAATGCAATTCAGTACTTGACTATTCTTTTACAATGCAGTATAATTATGTTAAGATATTATGTAATAAATGGAGGTGTGTTATGTCAAATTTAAAAAAATTGCAATCAAAACAATTAGATGAGTTCTTTGAAGCAATATTAATGTTAAAAACAAAAGATGATTGCTATGCTTTCTTTGAAGATGTGTGTACTTTACGTGAATTAAATTCTATTTCTCAAAGATTAGAAGTTGCTAAACTTTTAAAAATTAGAAAAACTTACAATGAAATAGAACTTGAAACTGGAGCGTCAACTGCTACAATTAGTAGAGTAAATAGATCATTACAATTTGGTGCAGAAGGTTATGAATTAGTTCTTGATGCGTTGATTGCTAAAGATTTGAAAACTAAAAAATAATTGATTTTAGATGAGGTAGGTACTATTTTATAATAGTATCTATTTTTTTGTTATTTAAAAAGATTTTCATTATTAATTGTAAAATTTATTGAAATATTAGACTTACAATGCTATAATATAATTGTTAAATTTTAATTTTAAGGGGGTATTGTTATTATGATTAATGAAAGAATTAGTAAATTGAGAAAGTTGATGGCTAAAAGAAATATAGATGCCTATATTGTACCTAGCTCAGATCCGCATCAATCAGAATATTTAGCCGATTATTACAAAACTAGAGAGTTTATAACTGGTTTTACTGGTTCAGCTGGAACTGCTGTTATTACTACTAAAAAATCAGGTTTATGGACTGATGGTAGATATTTTATCCAAGCCGCTAAAGAATTGGCTGTTGGAGAAGTTGAACTTTATAAAATTGGTGTTCCTGAGTCAATTTCCATCGAGGAATTTTTGTTAAAAGAGTTTCCAAATAGGGGAGCAAAGATAGCTTTTGATGGCAATAATACTTCTGTTGCAGAATATGAAAATTTAATGAAGAAATTACCTAATTTTGAGTTTATAACTGATGTTGATTATGTAGGAGATATTTGGAGTGAAGAAGGTCGTCCTGCAAAACCGGATAGTAAAGTTTATATTTTTGATGAAAAGTATTCTGGAGAATCAACTTCTAATAGAATAGAAAGACTTAGAGATATGATGAAATCAAAGGGAATAGATTATCATTTTATAGGCTCATTAGATGATATTGCTTATGTTTTAAATATTAGAGCTAATGATGTTCAATGCAATCCTGTTGTAATTTCATACTTATTAGTTTCTGAAAAAGCATGTAATTTATATATTGATAAATCAAAATTATCTGAAGAAGTTTCAAATTATTTGAAGGAAAATAATGTTTCTATTAAAGCTTATGAAGTTATAGCAAGAGATATTTCTGATATTGAAGCTAAGAAGAATTTATACTTAGAACCTAAAAAGACAAATGTAGCTGTTTACTCAGCGATTGGAAGAGGAGTTAATGTTGTTACTGGCTTAAATCTTACTTCTATTATGAAATGTCATAAAAATGAAATAGAAATTAAAAATACTAAGAATGCATTTATTAAAGATGGTGTTGCATTAGTTAGATATCTAAATTGGTTGGAAACTGGTGTTTCAACTGGAACTATAACAGAAATGATAGCTTCTGAAAAGTTATTAGAATTTAGAAAACAACAAGATTTATTTATTGAAGATAGCTTCGAATCTATTTCTGCTTATGGTGCAAATGCCTCAATGCCACATTATAAACCAAGTCATGAACATCCTGTAAAAGTTGAACCAAGAGGATTATATTTAATTGATAGTGGTGGACATTATTTAGACGGAACAACTGATATTACAAGAACAGTTGCACTTGGAGAATTAAAAAAAGAAGAAATTTATCACTATACATTAGTTTTAAAGGCACATATTGCTTTAATGGAAGCTAAGTTCTTAGAAGGAACTAATGGTGGATATTTAGATGCTTTCACAAGATATAATCTATGGAAGAATAGAATTAACTTTAATCATGGTACAGGACATGGAGTTGGTCATGTACTAAATGTTCATGAAGGTCCTCAAAGAATAGGTACTGGAGGAAACGAATATCCAATGGAAGTTGGAATGGTAACTTCTGATGAACCTGGTATCTATATTAGTGGTAGTCATGGAATTAGAATTGAAAGTATTATGGTTTGTGTTAAAGATGAAATGACTGAATTTGGTCAATTTTTAAAATTTGATAATTTAACAGTTGTTCCTATTGATACAAGACCTGTTGATAAATCATTAATGAGTGAAGAAGAAATTACTTGGTTAAATGATTATAATAAGATGTGTTATGAAAAATTATCTCCATATTTGAGTGGACATGATTTAGAATATTTAAGAGAACAATGCAAGGAAATTTAAGAGAATTTGATATAAATTATGAATTAAAAAAACTACCTGATTTACCAGGAGTTTATATAATGTATGATAAGGATGATAACATTATCTATGTTGGAAAGTCTGTCTCTTTAAAGAATAGAGTTAGGTCATATTTTACTACTAATCACAAATACAAAAAAGTTCAAGCTATGGTAGAACATATTCATAGATTTGAATATATAATTGTAAATAACGAAACTGAAAGTTTAGTTTTGGAAGCAAATCTGATTAAGAAAAATAGACCTAAGTATAATATAAATTTAAAGGATGATAAACAATATCCTTATATAAAAATTACAAATGAAAAATTTCCTAAAATTTTAAAAGTTAGAGATGTAAAAAATGATAAGGCTCAATATTTTGGGCCTTTTCCTACAATTTCAGACTTGGAAAAATTGATAGAATTATCAATATTGATTTACAATATAAGAGATTGTAAGTTGAACTTTGATAAAGGAAAGTTTTTACAAAGACCTTGTATGAGCTATTATTTGGGAAGATGCTCAGCACCATGTACTCAAAATATAGATAGAGAAAATTATAATAATGATGTTAAAAGAGTTATTAAGTTTCTTTCAGGAGAAACAACTGAGATAAAAGAAATTTTACTAAATAGAATGAAACAGGCATCAGCAAAAGAAGAATATGAACTTGCGATGAAATATAGAGATTTCTTAAGTGAAATTGATTATTTATTTACTAAGCAGATTTTTAATATCAAGAAATTTAAGGAATATCATTTGATTTCATATGCTTATGCAGAAAATATTTTGGTTGTTGCAATTTTTATTGTAAATGATGGACTCGTGGTTGACAGAAAACATTTCATCATTGAAAATATTTTGGACTTGGAAATCGAAGAGCTATTTTCCAATGTTATAAGACAATTTTACATAAGTCATCATAACAAGGTTAAGGAAATATATATTGATTATTCAGAGGAGAAATTTTTAAATGAAATTTCACTATTCTTATCAAATATTTTCTCTGAAAATTCTATTTCTGTAAAAAATCCTAAAAAAGGTGTAAAATTCGACCAAATGAAGATTTTGCAAAAAAATGCAAATGAAATTTTAACAAAACATATTTTTGACAGTAAAAATATTAATGTAAAATACCTACAAGCTATTAATTATCTAAAAAATATTTTAGATATTGACAATCTAAATAGAATAGAATGTTATGATATTTCAAATATTTCAGGAGATTTCAACGTTGGAAGTATGGTAGTTTACAAAAATGGCTTTAAAAGTTCAAAAGATTATAGAAAGTTTAAGATTAAGATGGTTGTAGGTCAAGATGACTATTCAAGTCATAGAGAGATGCTTACAAGAAGATTTAATAGATTTTTAGATGAAAAAATAAATTCTATTGGAAGTAGTTTTTCTGAAATGCCGGACTTAATTTTAATGGATGGTGGAAAGGGACATGTTAATGTAGCAAAAGAAGTTCTTTTGGAGAAAAATTTGAATGTTCCGGTTATTGGCCTTGTTAAAAACGATAAACATAGAACTAAAGGAATAATTTTTGAAGACAATTATATCGAATTAGATATAAATACAAATATATATAGATTTTTATTTGACATACAAGAAGAAGTTCATAGATTTGCTATTAA
Source organism: Parvimonas sp. M20 (assembly GCF_035282425.1). Taxonomy (NCBI): domain Bacteria; kingdom Bacillati; phylum Bacillota; class Tissierellia; order Tissierellales; family Peptoniphilaceae; genus Parvimonas; species Parvimonas sp. M20. The sequence goes on from NZ_JAYKBQ010000024.1 coordinate 9,582, forward strand.
CTATCATAGAAGTTTACAGAATAAAAAATTACAAAATTCTGTGCTTGATGAGATAAAAGGAGTTGGAGAAATTAAAAAGATTAAACTATTATCTCATTTTGGGAGTATTTCTGCGATAAAAAAAGCGAGTGTTGAAGAGCTTCTTATGGTTGATAAGATGGATAAGAAAACAGCAAAAAATATTTTTGAATTTTTTAATAATGAGGGATAATATGAAAAAAAGTGTTTTATTAAAAGACTTAGTTGAAAAACTTGGATTTGAGATTGTTTATAAAAGTGATGATTACGATAAAATAGAAATAGATTTTAATGAAGTTAATAGACCTGGTCTTCAGCTATGTGGTTTTTTTGATACTTTTTCATATAAAAGAATTCAAATAATTGGACTTCCAGAGCATGAATACTACGATAAATATTTGCCATTTGATGAAAGAAGAAATATTTTTGATAAGTTTTTTTCATATCCTATTCCTGCTTTGATTTACAGTTATGGAATTAACATACCTTATGAAGTTTATTCTTTGGCGAAAAAACATAATAGGACAATCTTAAGAGTAGATTATGGAACTACAAAACTTATTTCTAAGTTGAATGTATTTTTGGAATTTGCTCTAAGCGAAGAAATTAGAATACATGGCGGATTGCTTGAAGTATTCGGTATGGGAATTTTAATAATTGGAAAAAGTAGTATAGGAAAAAGTGAAACTGCTTTGGAACTTATTGCTCGTGGGCATAGACTGGTAGCAGATGATGCTGTCGATATAAGAAAAATAGATAATAAACTCTATGGAGAGTCGCCTGAAAATATTAGACATTTTCTAGAGATAAGAGGACTTGGAATTTTAGATATCCAAAGATTATATGGTGTCGGAGCAGTAAAAAAATCTACTGAAATAGATTTTGTTATTGAACTTGAAAATTGGATAGATAACAAAGAATATGATAGATTAGGTCTTGATGATAAATACAAAAGTATCCTAGGTCTTGAACTTCCATATATTGTAATTCCTGTAAAACCGGGTAGAAATATAGCGTTGATTGTTGAAGTTGCAGCAAGAAATATGCGTCAAAAAATGTATGGATATAATGCTGCAGAGGAATTAAATAAAAGAATAATGGAAGAAATAAAAAATAAATCAAATTAGGTGGTAAATATGTTATTTAGTAAATTGAATTGTATTGTAAGATATGACGAACCTTTAAAAAATCATACTACATTCAAAATTGGTGGAAATTGTATAGCTTTAATTGAACCAAGAGAAGTTTCCGATATAGTTGAAACTATAAAAATATGTAGAGAAAATAGTATTAAATTTTTTGTAATTGGAAATGGATCAAATTTACTTGTTCCAGATGAAGGCTATAATGGAGTTATAATAAAATTAAAGGGTGAGTTTTCAACAATTAAAGTTGAAGGCAATTATGTAATGGTTAATTCTGGAGCGAAATTATCTGAAGTTTATACTGTAGCTTATGAAAATTCTTTAACAGGATTTGAATTCGCTTCAGGAATTCCTGGAACAATAGGTGGAGCGATATTTATGAATGCCGGAGCCTATGGTGGTGAAATGAAAGATATAGTTGAATCTGTTGAAGTTTTAGATTTAGATAATTTTGAATTAAGAGAATTAAAAAATGAAGAGCTTGAATTTTCTTATAGAAAAAGCATAATTCAAAGAAAAAATTATATAGTTACAACTATAAAATTAAAATTAAAAAAAGGAAACAAAGAAGAAATTAATTCTGTCTATGAAGATTTAAGAGATAGAAGAAATTCAAAACAACCTTTAAACTTTGGCTCAGCAGGAAGTACATTTAAAAGGCCTGAAGGGCATTTTGCATCAAAATTAATTGAAGATGCTGGACTTAAGGGATATCATATAAATGATGCTTGGGTTTCAGAAAAACATTCGGGTTTTATAGTTAATAAGGGAAATGCAAGTTATAAAGAAGTTATGGAACTTATAGAATATGTTCAAAAAGTTGTTTTTGAAAAATTTGGAGTTAAATTGGAAACGGAAGTAAGAATTTTAAAGGATTAGGTTATGGAAGCAGTTATAATTACAGGAATGAGTGGAGCAGGAAAGACATTAGCATTAAACCATTTTGAAGATATGGGTTATTATTGCATGGAAAATCTCCCTCCAAAATTTATTGTGGATTTCGTAGAATTAATTAATAATTCTACAAAGACTATTGAAAAGTTAGCGATAGTTATTGATGTTAGAGCAAGATTTTTTGAAGACTTATCAGAAACAATTCAAAATTTGAAAAAAATGGATTGTGAATTAAAAGTTCTATTTTTAGATGCAAGTAACAGGACTCTTATTAACAGATATAAGGAATTAAGACGTCCTCATCCCGTAAATCCAAATGGAGCTCTATCTGATTCTATAGAATTGGAAAGAGAAATGCTTAGTGATATAAAGGGTAAATCCGATATTATCATTGATACTACAAGACTTTCAGCTACTACAAGACTTTCAGCTATAAGTTTTAAAAATAAATTGAATTCAATTTTTTTCAATGGGAATAAAAAAGATTTAGTTATAAATATAGAATCATTTGGATTTAGAAATGGAATTTCGGTTGAAGCAGATTTGGTTTTTGATGTTAGATTTTTACCTAATCCTTATTATGTTGAAGAGCTTAAAAAATTAAATGGAACGGATGAAGAAATCCAAAATTATGTGATGAGCTTTGATGATTCAAAGATATTTTTAGACAAGATTGTGGATTTACTGGAGTTTTTAATTCCAAAGTATAAGGCTGAAGGGAAAAATATGTTGAGTATTGGAGTTGGATGTACAGGTGGAAAACATCGCTCTGTTTGTTTGGCTGAAAAAATTTACTCTGAACTTAAAAAAGAACATTCTAATGTTAATATTTCTCATAGGGATGAAAGACTATGGTAGATGATACAAAAATTGTAACCATTGGAGGAGGGACAGGAAGTTCAACTATCCTCAAAGGTTTGAAAAAGTATTTTAAAGATATTACTGCAATTGTAACTGTAGCTGATGATGGAGGAAGTTCCGGAATGCTTAGAGATGATTTAGGAATTATTCCACCTGGAGACATTAGAGCTTGTTTAATTTCTTTAGCAAATACTGAAAAATCAATGGAAAGATTGATGAAATATAGATTTAAAGAGGGAAATCTAAAGGGACAAAGCTTTGGAAATTTGTTTCTAGTTGCAATGGCAGATATTTATAAAGATTTTATGTTAGGTATCCAAGAAACTTCAAATATTTTAGCAATAACTGGGAAAGTTTTACCAGTTACTTTAGATAATATAAAATTATTTGCAGAACTTGAAAATGGAGAAATAATTGAAGGAGAAAGTAATATAACTGCTTTAAATTTAGAAGATGAAAATAGTAGTAGAATAAATAGAGTTTTCATTTCTCCTAAATATGCTAAACCACTTAATGAAGTTGTACATGAGATTTATAATTCTGATGTGATTTTAATAGGACCTGGAAGTTTATATACTTCTGTAATTCCGAATTTGTTAATTTCAGAAATAAGTGAAGCATTAACTAATACTAGGGCAAAAATTTGCTTTGTTTTAAATGTAGTTAATCAATCATCAGAAACATTTGATTATAAAGTTATGGATCACATAAATGCAATTTATAAGCATTGTGAGGGAATTAAAATTGATACAGTGATAGTAAATAATGAAATAATTCCAGAAGATGTAGATTTAAAATATAAAAGAAAAAGTGCAAGTCAATTATTGTTAAGTGATGAAGAAAGAAAATATTTGAAAAAGTTAAGAATAAGAGTTTTAGAAGAAAATTTAGTTAATAAATCTTCAGGTTATTCAAGACATAATGAAGATAAACTAGCTAAATTAATTTTAGAAAATTTTTAAATTATAAAAATTTTTATAACTTAGAATGATAAAATTTAGATTGGGTTTTTCCCAATCTTTTTTGATTATTTATTATAAAATATATAAATATATTGACATAGTTAGATATTAAAGGTATAATCAAAATATACTTCATTTAATTAATTAATAATAATCGGGGAGGATAGTTATTAAATCAGTAACTCTAGTCATAGATATGACTAATGATTGTAATTTAAGGTGTTCATACTGCTATTTAGATGCAGGAGTGAAAAAACAGAGTTTAGATGTGAATGATGTTTATTGCTTTATTAATAAAGTTTTTAGAAAATTTAGTTCAAATATGTATATTTTATTCCATGGTGGTTAACCACTGTTAAGATTTAATGAAATTAGACAAATAGTAGAAAAAATTGAAAATTTTTGCTTTTCAAAATATGTTAAATTTTTAATTCAAACAAATGGAATATATATTAATTCTGAGGTTATAGAATTTTTTAAAAAATATGGGTTTGGTGTAGGCGTTAGTATTGATGGATTTACAGATGTTTCTAACATAAATAGATTAGATTTTAATGGTAAAAGTACTACAAAAAAAACTATTGCTTCCTTAATTATGATGAATAGTTTAAACTGTAAGTATAGTATAATTTCTGTTTTAAACAAAAGTAATTATAAATTGATTATAGATGAGTTGGATAATTTTTTGATTTGGGAGTACATAACTTTTCCGTTAATTATTTTTTACCATCTGGTCGAGGTCGATTCTCAGACCTAAGATTATCATCAGAGGAAATGTTTTATACATATAAAAGTATTCTAGACAAATTGGCTAACAAATTAAAAAAAGATAATATATTGATATTTTAGAAAAATATGTATTATTTTATAAAAAAGATGATAACTAAAAAAATTCTTACATGTGTATGTCTTCCCCTTGTGGAGCTGGAATTTCACAGTTTGTTTTGTCTAGCGATGGAAACGTTTATCCTTGTGCGGATTTTTGTGAAGATAAAAAATTTTCGTATGGAAGTGTTAAAGAAGATTTTTGGGATAATATGTTAAATAATCAGACATGGAAAGAATTAAGGTATAATTATAAAAATAATATACTTGAATGTAAGTTATGTGAATTTAATAAAGAATGTTCAGCTTGTTGTTCTGCAAGAAGTTATTATAATAATTCAAAAATTAAATCTATAGATCCAGTATGTGATTTTAACAAATTAATGATTGTTTTTTTGCGAGAAGAATTATCCAAAAAAGGAGATATTTACTTTTGGTGGAATAGTTTGAATACTACTTTAAGTTTGAGAGGAGATAAATTTGGAAAATATAATTAAAGTTAATAATCTTTCAAAGACTTATAGATATAATAATATATTTTTAAATGCTGTTAATGACATATCTTTTAATATAAAAAAAGGAGAGAGTGTTGGATACATAGGTAAAAATGGATCGGGGAAAACTACAACTTTAAGAATATTATCAGGTATAATACATCCTTCAGAAGGAAATGTTGTAGTTGATGGAAAAGTGCCGTATTTAGAGAGAGTTAATCATGTTAAAAATATAGGAATAATGTTTGGTAATAAGCCTCAACTTTGGCCTGAGCTTTCTCCTAATGAGGCTTTCCATATATTAAGGGATATATATGAAGTTGAAAAGAAGTTATTTAAACAAAATTTTGAAGAAATAGTTTTTATGTTAGGACTAGAAGAATTAGTAAATAAACCTTTAAGAAAAATGAGTTTAGGACAAAGAATAAAATGCGAAATAGCTTCAATATTTTTACATAATCCAAGTATAATTTTTTTAGATGAACCAACAATTGGACTTGATATAGAAACAAAAGAAAAAATAAAGAAGTTTATAAAATTTTTGAATTCGGAAAAAAATGTAACGGTATTATTTACATCTCATGATTTAAATGATATTTCAGACGTATGTAAAAGAATTATCATCATAGATTCTGGAAAAATAATAGAAGATAATACTACTGAGGGTATAGTTGAAAAATATGGTAAAAATAGAATTATAGAATTCAAAAATTTACAGCATGAAACGAAATTAGAGATGATTTCAATAGTTAAAAAATTGGATTCATATTGTAAAATTATATACGAAGGTAAAAATGAATTACATATAACTATTAGAAACAGCAAAAATACTTCATTAGTTTTACATGATTTACTTTTTGACACAAATATAGAGATTAATTTTAGAGAATGTAGTTTTGAAGACTCTATTTATAAAATTTTTACTGGTAAGGAGAAATCAGAATGAATTTAAGAAAATACTTAGCTTTTGTAAAACTAATTTTTATTAGGCTATCTAAATACAAGTATGAAATTATATGGAATTTTTTAAGCTCTGTAATTTTGATAATTTTCTTGATATCATTTTGGAAAAGTGTGTATGTAAGTGGAGGGACAATAAATGGATATGATTTTAATGATATTTTAAAATATACATTATTGTCTCAAATTATATATGCATTGACTACTAATAGAATAGATAGAGTTATTTCTAAACAAATACAAGATGGAAGTATATTGAATTCATTAACAACACCAGTAAATTTATTTTTTAAGTTCTGGTTCATTAGAATTGGAGAGGTTGTGTGGGTTTTTTTAACTCAAATAATTTTATTCATTTTAACGATTTTTATATATTTTGATGTTAGTGTGAAAAAAGTTGAACATTTGGTTTTTTTTGTGATATTAATTTTTATATCTATATATTTGAATTTTGTTATAAATTATATAGTTGGACTTTTTTCGTGTTGGATAATTAGTGTTGAAGGAGTTACACATTTTAAAGACTTTTTATTTTCTATTTGTTCTGGATTACTTATTCCTTTAGAGTTCTTTGAAGATAAGTACAGGAATATAATTGAGTTTCTTCCTTTCAAATATATTATTTATATGCCTATAAATTCATTAAAAGTAAATTCAATTGAGAATTTTTATAGTATACTTTATGGAATTATTTGGTGTTTGGTGCTTTCCTATATACTATTTAAATTTCAAAATAGAGCTTTAGAAAAATTAAGTATCTTTGAGGGGTAGTTATGAAAACTTTTAAATTATTTATTTCAATTAGAAAATTAGAACTTAAATTAAGATTAAGTAATAAATTTGATTTTTTTATATTTATTTTATCAGATTTTTTTACACAACTACTTACTTTTATATTTATACATACTTTATTTGAAAATATACCTAATTTAAATGGGTGGAGTTACGAACAAATACTATTAATTTTTGGTTTATATCAATTTTCTTACGGATTATTTGGATTTTTATTTTGGCCACTTTATGACTTCTCATATATTTTGGTATCTGGGAATTTAGATGGTATTTTAGTTAAGCCGATAAATGAACTACTACAATTATATGGCAAAGGAATAGGTGATGTAGGAGGAGTTTTTATAGGGTTAGTTATTATTATAAGATTCATAAATATTTCTCAAATAAGTATAATAAGACTTCTATTGATTATAATTCCAATGACATTTATGAATATATTAATATTTGTGTGTTTATTTACAATAGTAGCAAGTCTTTCATTTTGGTTTGAAAATATATCTAATTCATTAATTAGAATAATCCAATCATTGACAATATATTCAAAATATCCATTAAATATTTTTAATAAATTTATAAAAATTATTTTTACTTTTATTATTCCTTTTGGATTTATGGGATATTATCCTGTTGCTATTTTATATGGGAAAGAACAATTATATTATATTTGTATTGAGGTGCTAGTTTGTCTATTTTTAGTATTGTTTACTAAGTTTATTTGGAAAAAAGGAATAAAAAAATACAGTGGGGTGAACAGTTAGTGGATTTGTTAATGTACATTTGTAAATGATGTGAGACCAAAAATCATAAAAAATTATAACCTGTATGTTAGAATTAAAGGAGAATTAATTCTCCTTTAATTCTAATAATTCTTTACGTTTTTCAATAGGTG
>NZ_JAYKBQ010000025.1:0-15177 GCF_035282425.1 Parvimonas sp. M20
TTAATTCTCCTTTAATTCTAATATACAGGTTATATTTTTTTATAATTTTTGGTCTCACATCATTTACAAATGTACATAATATCTTTTTAAATAAGAAACCCACCCTTCCATGATACTTTGCATCGAGTGGATTTCTAGGAATCTTGTTGTTTCACAATAAAAAGAGATGCCGAAACATCTCTAAGTTAAATTTCCATTACACCTATTTCACAACAATCAAAAATAAAATCTATTATAAAATTATCACAACCATTAAATCTTATATGCCTTAAATCATCAGCTCCACAACCCCAAAATTCTTCTTGTTTATACCATTCAAAAAATTCCGAATCTTCTATCTCATAGAAAATTCTAATACCCTCGTCAGTCATTTCACATTCAACATATTTTCCTTTAAAATATTTTCTTCTGTTTATCATAACAGAACGTACATTATTATAATAAAAAGTAATTTTATATCTTTTATTAGTATTTTCACCATAAAGTACAAATACATAATAATCCCTTTTAAGATTAAAACTCTCTAATATATAATTATCAAATGGCAATATTATTTCATCATAATTATATAGTTTACCTATATACTCTTTAACTTCATCATCAAAATAGTCATATTTAATTGTTTCTTCAATGACTTCATCCTTTTTTTCTACTTTAAATGTATCAAAACTAATCTTCGGTTCTTCAACACAGAAAGTCTCAAAAATATAATTACTACAACCAGTTATAAAATAATTTAAAATCTTATCCTTTAGCTCATCTTTAAAATTTTCATAGTAGTAATTTTGAAAGTATGATTTGGATGCTTTAAATATCTTTGTTTCTTTTAGTTGGTTTTCAATGGTATCAATGCCAATTCGGTATGAAACCCATCTATATGATTCATCTGTTCCTATGATTTTAAAAATATTATTCAAATCAAATGTTAATGTTATTCTATATCCTCTTTTGTCATTCACTAAATAAAATCTTAATCCATTATCATTTAATTCGAATCTTGAATCTTCCTCGTAACTTCCAAAATAGTCATCATATAAATAGTAATAATTTTTAGGATTCCAAGTTTCCCAAATACCCATTCCTCTTTCAAGAGAACATTTTATATTATTGCTAAGTTCAATTTCATTCATAAGAATAACCCCTAAAAATGTATATAATAATACTAAACAATTTATTTTATTACTTATATCTTATTTTTGTACGTTTCCCACTAATATGTTGTATTTCTAAAGTTGGATTATTTTCCTTTGAACTGCCTCTCCTTACAACAACAGTGTCTCCATTAGACAGTTCACCACGCTTTCCATCTCCATATTTAGTATTCTGTTATACAAATTATATAAATCAAAATCTTATCCATCTACATTGTATTGCTTATTTAATTATTTGTCAACTAAATTTATTTTAAATAATGAAATTTTATCAAACAAATAAAAAATACCTTTTATTAGTAAAATAGATTATTGACTTTAAATAGAGACTTTAATAGGATTGTGAGATTTATTTACTCCTTAAATATACTTTTCATTATTTAAAAATCTTGATTTTTTTCTCAATTACCTGTATTATATGGGTATAAGATATCTAGGAGGTGCAGTTATGGAAATAACAAAAGATATGCTAATAGGAGATATTATCCAAATTCATCCGGATGCAGTTGAAATTCTGTTTAATTTTGGACTTTCTTGTGTTGGTTGTCCTGCAAGTCAAATGGAGACTCTTGAAGAAGCTACTATGGTTCATGGACTAAATTTAGATTTACTTCTTGAAGTCTTAAACGAAAATAATTCAAATTAAAACAATTCCTCACCTTTCACAAAGTGTTTGGTGAGTAGTACATAAAAAAATCGCAAGAAAAATTCTTGCGATTTTTTATATATTCTATCTTTATTTTTTATAAATTTTCTAATAATTCTTTTACAAATTCAAAAGTTCTTTGTGTTGAAGGAATATTCAATCTTTCAACAGGGCTATGAACATCTTTCATTGTTGGTCCTATTGATATCATTTCCATATCAGGGAATGTATCAACAAAAACTGCTGGTTCTAATGCGGCATGAACAACTTCAACTTTCATTTCTTTCCCTGTTAAATTTTTATAAACTTGTAATGCAGTATCTCTTAATTTTGAAACTTTTGCAAACTCCCAAGGCTTATAATAATCTTCTAAAGTATATTCTACTCCATTTTCTTCATAAACTTTTTTAACTATATTTGTATATTCTTCAAAAGTTTTAGGATTTGAACTTCTAAGTGAAAGTGTAAATTTAACAAAATTTCCTTCAAATTTAATCATGGCAAAATTGTCAGAACATTCAACGATTGATGGATATTCTTCCATCATTGAATACACTCCATGAGGAATATTTCTAATTACATTTTCAATTTTTTCTTGACAACCATGACATAAAACTTCTTTTATATTTTCAACTTTTTCTATAGAAACTCTCATATCTTTATCAAGTGGATATTCAGTGATTATTTTAGAAAAATCAATATTAAGTTCTTCAGCATCACTAGTAAAAATAACTTTTGCATCTCTAGGAATTGCATTATGTTTAGTACCACCTTCGACACTAACCAATCTGTAATCAGCAATTTCTTTTACCATATCCATTGCTCTAAGAGCAAATTTTAAGGAATTTCCTCTTTGTTGATGAATTTCCATCCCAGAATGTCCACCAAGCATATTATTTACAGATAAAACAAAAGTATTTTTCTTATCATTTTCTTCAAACTTAACTTTCAAAGTACCCATAACATTGTGTCCACCTGAACAACCGGATAAAAGTGTTCCTTCTTCTTCTGCATCAATATTTAAAAGTTTTCTTCCATTTAAAATCTCTCTCTTTACAGCTCTTGCACCAGCCATAGTTCTTTCTTCGTCAGTAGTTACAAGTAGTTCAAGTGCAGGGTGCTTAGCTTCTTTATCTTCTAAAATAGCAAGTCCCATTGCAACAGCTATACCATCATCTGCTCCAAGAGTTGTACCCTTAGTTTTAACCCAATCTCCATCAACAATAACTGGAATAGGATCAACTAAAAAATCATGTTCAACTCCGTCAGCCTTTTCTGCAACCATATCCATATGTCCTTGGATAACAACAGGTTCATGATTTTCATAACCTTTATATGCAGGTTTTCTTATAACAATATTATTGCTTTCATCTTGAATAGTTTCTAATCCTAAAGACTTTCCAACACTGTATAAATAATCACTTACAGCTTGTTCATTTCCAGATTCTCTTGGAATCTTAGTAAGCTCTTCAAAATAATAAAAAACTCTTTCAGGTTTTAAATTTTCTAACATAATTGCCTCCTATTTATTATATTCATCGAATTCTTCTATGCTGAAAATTATTTTTTCTCCATCATTTATCACCATTGCAGGAATTCCTATTGAGCCATTTTTCTTAGCAAAATCAAATGCAGGATTTTCTCTAAATTTTAAAAATTTTTTAAGATTTGCTAAATTTTCAGTAATATCTAAATACAAATACTTAATTTCTCTTTCATCTAGTGCCTTTTTCATAACAATACAATCAGGACACATACTTGATCCAAAAACAACTTTTTTCTTAACCATAATACCTCCTAAAATTCTAAAGACTTTTCAATAAAATCTTTTAGTTCTGAGATTTTTATTCTCTCTTGTTCCATAGTATCTCTAAATCTAACCGTTACACAAGCATCTTCCAAAGTATCAAAATCGACAGTTATACAGAATGGAGTTCCAACTTCGTCTTGTCTTCTATATCTCTTTCCAATACTTCCTGAAACATCTGTATCTATCATAAAATATTTTGAAAGTTCATCATAAATTTCATCAGATTTTTCTGACAATTTTTTAGTAAGTGGTAAAATTGCAGCCTTAAATGGAGCTAAAGCAGGATGAAGTCTTAAAACAGTTCTAACATCTCCTTCTCCTATTTCTTCCTCATCATAGGCATTACATAGAAAAGCAAGAGCAACTCTATCAGCTCCAAGTGAAGGTTCAATACAATATGGAATATATTTTTCATTTGTAACTGGGTCAATATATCTTAAATCTTCTCCAGAAACTTCAATATGTCTTGATAAGTCATAATCTGTTCTATCTGCAATTCCCCAAAGTTCTCCCCAACCAAATGGGAATAAAAATTCTATATCACAAGTGGCTTTACTGTAAAAACTCAATTCTTCTTTTTCGTGGTCTCTAAGTCTCAAAATTTCTTCACTCATTCCCAAAGACAATAACCAATTAAAAGAATAGTTTTTCCAATATTCATACCATTCTAAATCTTCTCCGGGCTTACAGAAAAATTCCAATTCCATTTGTTCAAACTCACGAGTTCTAAAAGTAAAATTACCAGGAGTAATTTCATTTCTAAAAGATTTTCCTACTTGAGCAATACCAAAAGGAACTTTCTTTCTTGAAGTTCTAGCAATATTTTTGAAATTAACAAAAATACCTTGTGCAGTTTCTGGTCTTAAATAAATTTCAGATTTGCTATCCTCAGTTACACCTTGAAAAGTTTTAAACATAAGATTGAATCTTCTTATTCCTGTAAAATTTTGTTTTTTACAATTTGGACAACAAATATTTTTTTCTTTCATTAACTCTTCGACTTTTTCATTTTCCCAGCCATCAACATTTATATCTCCAAGATTGTTTTCAAAATAAAAATCTTCAATGAGTTTATCAGCTCTAAAACGTGATTTACATTCTTTACAATCAACTAAAGGATCACTAAAACTTCCAACATGGCCTGATGCAACCCAAACTTCTGGATTCATCAAAATTGCACTGTCAAGACCAACATTGTATTTGGATTGTTGAACAAATTTTTTCCACCAAGCTTTTTTTACATTATTTTTAAACTCAACACCTAAAGGACCATAATCCCAAGTGTTTGCAAGTCCACCGTAAATTTCTGACCCTGGATAAATTATTCCCCTATTTTTACATAAAGAAACAACTTTTTCCATACTCTTTTCTGATTTCATAATAATCCTCCTAAATTTAAATAAACAAAAAGGCCATATCGCAAGGGACGATATGACCGTGGTTCCACCCTAATTATGTTAAAAAACATCTCTCTAAAAAATTTACTCCCGATTTCCCCATAATACAAAAATGTAATTTTGCACCAAACAACTACTCTCTAAAATTTTTATATTATTTTTTATCGTTCAACGTAAGTATTAACAAAATAATTCTAACATATTTATATCTTAAAATCAATATTTACAACATTTTTTATAAAAAAACTGTTATGAAAATAATCTCCATAACAGTTTTTACATTACATTTTTCTAGTTTTATTTTTTTCTTTTAACACTTTCTTATTTTCTTCTGTAAGATAACTAAATCCTTCTCCGGAAACTTCGCTAACTGTTGCAACATTTACAAACGCATTGTTATCAAATTCTCTTATAAAATTCATAAGCTTTATGTACTCCGGTCTTGTTAGGATTGTTTCTATCATAACTCTTTCACTCTTATTGAAACCGCCCTTTACTTCATACAATGTACTTCCTCTAACTAATTCATTAAGAATGTATTCATTAATATTTTCCCATTTTCTAGAATTGATATAAACTTTAATTCTAGTCTTATATCCAGTAAGAACTTTATCTATAACCACAGCATTAAATAAAATCCCAACTAGTGCATACATTGCAGCATTGATTCCGTAAGCCGCATAACCCATAACTACAACAGAAAAATCTGCAATAAAAACTCCTACACTTAAATCTACATGAATATATTTATTCAAAATCTTCCCTACAATGTCTGTTCCACCTGTTGAAGCATTTTGATTTAATGACAAAGCTATACCAACTGCAGTAACTCCAACTCCTATAATCATACTCATAAATGGAGTATCAACTAATGGTTGAATATTTGGAAATATTTTTTCAAAAGCAATAAGTGAAATAGACAATACAATAGTAGCATATATACTAAGTCCACCAAACTCTGCCCCTACAAGTAAAAATGCTAAAATAAATAAAATAATATTTATTCCAAGTTGAAATACCCCAACAGGTATACCAGGAATAAATTTTGCTAATGCTATTGAAAGACCTGCAGTTCCTCCAATTGTTAAGTTATATGGAACCATAAAGAAATAAACCCCTGCAGATACTACAATAGATGCGAATGTTGTAATAATAACTTTTCTTAGTGTATTATAATTCATATTATCCCCTCCTATAATCTACCGTACAAGTATAACAAAACTTTTTAAAATTTACAATAACTAAATTGCAGAAGTATTGATTTTTTTATAAAAAAAGTTTACAATTATTTTATACTATATTTTATCTTAATCATAAATTTTTTTAATGTAAAATATAGAAATAGATTTTTTACATATTTATTGTAAATTTTAAAAATTTATTGGAGGCTTATATGATTAAACAAATTGAATTAAACTTAGAAACTATCGAATCCATGTTATATTTATGGACTGCATTAGCTGAAAGAGAAAAAGTTGCTGAAAGCTTTTTCGTTGACGTAGCTAAACAATATCCGCTACAAGCTATAAAGACTAAAGATTTTAATGAAGAATCAGTAAGAAGAGTTTTATCTGCTATCCAAAATAGAGAATTACTTTCTACAGCTACTAAAGAAGAAAAAAGATTTTGGAATAACAATATGTGGATGATGGAAGATCTTGAACTTCCTAAACTTATGGCAAAACCTATAAAAGTTCTTAATGTAAATCATCTTATTGATGAATTAAACAAAGAATTTCCAAATAATAATAAAGAAATTTTAAAAGTATATATTGCTCCTCTACATTTGGATGATTACTATATAGTTGATGGAAATTTAATTATCAACTTCTTTAGAATTATGTTACCAGATGGAGAAAAAGCGTTAATTGATGGTAAACCTATTGATGAATATATTCTTGAGAAGTTAAAAGAAGTTTTAAAATAACAACTAAATACTCAAGATTAGATTTTCTAAAGATGAATAAATAATCTATTTAAAGGAACGTAACCTAGAATTATCAGGAAACATTCCTTTTAAATTATCTGTAATTATTTTAATCTTCCACAAATTCATATATTCTCTTATCTTTTTTATCAATACTTCATAATAAAAAATTTTTAATTTTTTTACTATTTTTGATATTTATTATCTTTTATTTTTTGTAATTTTATGTTACAATGTATCTGTGAGATTTCTCACAAAAAAATTTTTTAAGGAGAGTGATACAAATGGCATTAACAAATGAAATTCTTAAGTCATTTAAAGAAAGATTTAATTCTTGTAAAACAAACAAGGTTGTAGCTGCGAGTGTTTCAAAAGTGGGGTTACACGAAGCTTCTACAAATCATGAAGTCTATAAAAGACATAATTTTCAATTTTCTGATGTTACAAAAAAGGGTGAAATAACAAACCAAAAATCAAGTGGTAGATGTTGGATGTTCTCTGCATTAAATGTTGCAAGAGTTTCCACTATGGAAAAATTAAACTTAAAAACTATGGAATACTCTCAAACATATACTCTATTTTGGGATAAACTTGAAAAAGCAAACTTCTTCTTGGAAAGTATAATTGAAACATTAGATGAAAAAACAGATTCAAGAGTTGTTTCTCATCTTTTGACTGCACCTGTACAAGATGGTGGCCAATGGGATATGTTTAGAGGTCTTTTAGAAAAATATGGTGTTGTTCCTAAAGGAATTATGCCGGAAACATTCCACTCTTCAAACACAAGAGATATGGAAGCAATACTGACTAAATATCTTAGAAAAGCTGCTTGTGATATGAGAAGTCTTCATAAAGCCGGCAAATCATTAAAAGAAATTGAAGATTTAAAAAATGAAACTCTTTATACAGTTTACAATATTTTAACTAAATGTTTGGGAGAAGTTCCTGAAACTTTTACCTATGAATACAGAGATAAGGATGAAAAATTCCACAGAATATCAAATATTACTCCTAAAGAATTTTTCGATAAATATGTTGGTTGGAATTTAAAAGATAAAATAAGTTTAATCAATGCTCCAACTGATGACAAACCTTATGGAAAAGTTTATACTGTAAAATTCTTAGGAACAGTTAAAGAAGCCGACAAAATAAAATACTTAAATGTTCCTATAGAAGTATTGAAGGAAAGCGCTATAAAGGCAATTAAAGCCGGAGAACCTGTATGGTTTGGTTGTGACGTAATTAAGTTCTTGGAAAGACAAAAAGGAATTATGGACTTAGATATGTTCTTGTATGATGACATATTCCCTACTTTAGAAAACTTTACAAAAGCTGAAAGACTTGATTATCACGAAAGTGTATTAACTCATGCAATGGTATTTACAGGAGTAAATCTTGATGAAAATGGAAAACCATTAGAATGGCAAGTTGAAAACTCTTGGGGAGACGCAGTTGGAGATAAAGGTATTTTTTCAATGACTGATGAATGGTTTGATGAATATAACTATGAAGTAATGGTTGACAAAAAATACATTGATGAAAAATGGTTAAAAGCTCTTGATGAAAAAACTGTAGAACTTGAACCATGGGATCCATTTGGTGCATTGGCAAGATTAAAATAATTTTAAAATTATCCAAAATGGAAATATAGTATAATACAAAAAGGAAGTGCTCAAAAAACACTTCCTTTTATTGTGAAACAACAAGGTTCCTGGGCACCCTCCCGATGCAAAGCATCGTGGATGGGTAGGGTTCTTATTTTTTAAATATTTTATACATTATTATTGCAGTTGCTATTGAAACATTTAAAGATTCCATTGAATTATCCATATCTATTTTTAAATGTTCATTTGAAATTTTTAGCATTTCAGCTGAAACCCCATTTGCTTCATTTCCCATAACAATAATATTTTTTCCATAAAAATTAAATTCTTCCAAAAATTTTGAATTTTCACTTAATGTCGTAGAAATTAATCTATATCCATCACTTTGTAACTCTTTTATTTTATCAATTTTACAATCTAAAATATTTGTTCTAAACATCGCACCCATAGTTGCTCTTAGAACTTTAGAATTGTATTTATCCACGCAATTTATAGTCAATATATCCTTTATTCCAAAAGCATTTGCAGTTCTGATTATTGTTCCAAAATTTCCGGGATCACTTACATTCTCAAGACAAATTATATTTTCGGAAGAAATTTTTTTATCCTCAATATAATTTACAATAGTTATGACTCCTTCGGAGCTTGTAAGTTCAGTTAAATTTTTAAATAATTTTTCAGATAAAATTATAACCTTATCTAAATATTTTTCTTTAAAATTGAAATTTTCAGCAAAATGTTCAGTACAAATTATGTTTTCAATATCAAGATTTTCATTTAAGGCTTCTAACAAAAGTTTTTTACCTTCCAATAAAAATAGTTTATATTTATCTCTTTTTTTTTTAAAATAAAGACTTTTAAATAATTTATACTTCTTATTATCTTTACTAGCTATTATTTTAAATTTCATATTATACCAGCTTACCAATCCAGTCATTTCTGCCAGCAACAAGTAGAATATCACTATCCTTTATCACATAGTCAGCTCCTACATTTATCTCTAGTCCATCCCTATTCTTAATAGCAACAATATTTACATGATGTCTATTTCTAATTTCAGATTCCTTTATTGATTTTCCAATCCAATCTTTAATTGGCGATATTTCAACAAGAGAATATTCATCAGATAAATTTATAGAGTCCAAAATATTTGAATTACTAATATTATTTGCAACTCTTATTCCCATATCTCTTTCAGGAATTATAACTCTATCTGCACCTATTTTTCTAAGTACCATTGCTTGAACACTGTCAGTCGCCTTAGCAATAATCTTCGGAATACCAAGTTCTTTGGCTTCAACAGTTGCGATAATAGAAGTCTTGTAATCAGATCCTATTGCAACAACACAAATGTCAAAATTTGCAAGACCTAATTCCTTCAAACTTCCCTCAACTCTAACATCACAAATTATAGCATGAGTAACCTTATTTGCGATAGAATTTATATTATCTTCATCTTTATCTATAACCATTACTTCATTTCCAAGTTTTTCTAAGGTAATGGCTAAATTCATTCCGAATCTTCCACAACCTATAACAACAATTTGTTTCATAATATCTCCTATCCAATAATAACATTTCCGTTTGAATACTTAAATTTCTTTCTATTAACTTTATTATAGAAAGAAAAAATAATTGTAAGTGGTCCAACTCTTCCAATAAACATCAATATAATTATAAACACTTTTGTAATATCTTTCAAATGCGGAGTTAAATCTTTGCTAAGACCTACAGTTGCAAAAGCTGAAATTGTTTCAAAAAGCAAGTTTATAAAACTGACATCTTCTATTAATGTCAATACAAAAACTACTGTATTAACCAATAATAAAGATATAACGAAGATTCCTATTGCTCTTTTTACTAATGAAAAAGAAATTCTCCTTTTAAAAACCTCTATCTCATTATTATTTTGAATAAAAGAAATAGTTGTTACAATTAATAAAAATATTGTAGTAGTCTTTATTCCTCCAGCAGTACTTGCAGGCGAACCTCCTATAAACATCAAAAAAATGGTCAAAATCGTTGATGATTCAGTAAAACCAGTTTGATTTATAGATGCAAACCCCGCTGTTCTGGTAGTTACCGACTGAAAAAAGGAATTTGTTATTTTTTCAAAAAAGTTTAAATTTTTCAAAGTTTTTGCATTAGAATACTCTAAGATAAAAAATGCAATCGTCCCAAATATAAGTAAACCTAAAGTCATTACTAAAACAATCTTAGTATGCAAGGAATATTTTCTAAAATTGAATTTAAAATTACTTAAATCAATATAAACATGAAAACCAAGCCCACCCAAAATTATTAAAAATGAAATCACATAAAGTAAATACAAATTTGTATTAAAACTCTCTAAACTATTTTCACCTAAAATGTCAAAGCCGGCATTACAAAAAGCCGATATAGAATGAAAAACAGAATAAAAAATTCCCTTTAATCCATACTTAGGAACGAATGTAAAAGAAAGCAAAACTGCTCCCAAACCTTCAATTAAAAAGGTTGAAAAAATTACATATCTTATTAGTTTAACCATTCCACTAAGTTTTGTAGATCCCATTTGTTCTTGAATTACAAGTCTATCTTTTAAAGTTATCTTTTCACCTAAAATCATAGCTACCATAGTAGCCATTGTCATAAAACCTAATCCGCCTGCTTGAATTAACAACATTATGATGGTTTTCCCAAATATATTAAATTCATTAGTGATATTTATAGTTGAAAGACCAGTTACACAAACAGATGAAGTTGATATAAATACACAGTCCAAAAAATTTGTAAAATTCAAATTTTTAGATGAAAAAGGTAAAAACAGCAAAATTGATCCAACAGTTATAATTAGAAAAAAACCTAAGGTCAAAACTGCTGGCGGATTTGTTTCAAGTTTATCCTTTACCTGCTTTATAAAATTTTTCAAAATAACCTCCAAAAAAAAGCCCTTCAATTATGAAGGGACATTTTCTCTATCTTACTAATTCAACTAATTTTTTGAATCCTTCTGGATCATTTATAGCCATTTCAGAAAGCATTTTTCTATTCATATTTATATTATTTTTCTTAAGCCCATACATAAATTTGCTATAACTTAAACCATATTGTCTTGTTCCGGCATTAATTCTTGCAATCCATAAGCTTCTAAAATCTCTTTTCTTTCTCTTTCTTCCTATGAATGCGTAAGTCATTGATTTCATGATTGCTTGATTAGCAACTTTGAATAATTTTGACTTTGCGCCATAATATCCTTTAGCTTGTTTTAGTACTTTTCTATGTTTTTTTCTTGCATTTAAGCTACGTTTTATTCTTGCCATTACTCTTTACCTCCATAATTAAGGAATCATATTATTGATTCTTTTTTGATCTCCACTGCTGATAACTGTTGATTTTCTTAAATTTCTAATTCTCTTTGGTGATTTCTTACTTGTTAAATGGCTCTTATATGCCTTAAATCTCTTAATTTTTCCAGTACCAGTTCTTTTAAATCTCTTAGCTGACGCTCTATGTGTTTTCATTTTAGCCATACCTAAAACCTCCTATTAATCTTGTTTTGGTGATAAAAACATTGTCATATTTCTACCTTCCATTACGGAATCTTTTTCTACATTTCCAAACTCTTCAGTGAGTTCTTTAAATTGATTTAAAACGACCTTACCAATATCAGTATGTCCTAATTCTCTACCTCTAAATCTTACAGAAACTTTTACCTTATCTCCACCTTTTAAGAAATTATTTGCATGTTTTGCCTTAACTTCTATATCGTGTTTATCAATACTTGGAGTAAGTCTAATTTCTTTAACATTTATAACTTTTTGTTTTTTTCTTGATTCCTTTTCTTTCTTTAAAGAATCATATCTATATTTTCCATAATCTAAAATTTTGCAAACAGGCGGATTAGCATTAGGAGAAATATTTACAAGATCCAACTTTTTTTCATTTGCCATTTCCAATGCTCTTGAAATTGGAACCACTCCAATTTGATTACCTTCTGCATCAATTAACCTAACATCTTTTGCTCTAATCTCTTCATTAATTAAAAGCTCTTTTATAATAACACCTCCATAAAAAAACGGCGAGTAAACACCCGCCATAATAATTACAAAACTTAAATTATTAACATAAACCTGAAACAAAATAGTAACAAGGTGAGAGCGAGTACTCTACTTCATTCATCATATTACCCGAATATTTTATCATATACAAATAAAATAGTCAAGCAATTTTCAATAAAAATTTAGTTTTCTTTTTCACCCCGTATATTTCATTTTACCTAATCCACTCCATCAAATAATGGACTTCTTTCTATTTTTACTGTCCCTAAATTATCCTTTGAATATCTTGAGTTTGCATATTTCTCCCAATCTCCTATTACTTTTTCAAATAGTAACTCGTCTGCTGTTTCTTTCAAGTCTTTTATGGATATATTATTTTTTTTCTAGATATTCTTTTATCTTTGAGATTTCTTCAATTCTTGCTTCTGGCATTTTTTTGTATTATCAAAAAAATCAACATTTTCTGTAACTATCTTAGTTTCTACATCATACTTGTAATGTATAGAAAATGTTATTTTCTTTTCAAGTATCTTATTATAAAAGCTTATATCTATTTTTTATCATAAATAAATTTAAATCCTATATCCCATTCTCCTAATTTTTTTGTTTTATAATTCTCTTCATATCTTTCATATACAATATTATTCCTATAACTCAATTCTTTGACAGAAGGATTAACCATAAAATCATTCCTATTCCATTGTTGTATTCCGGGTATGTTTCTAAAGGGTGTATTAGCACCCCTCTTATATACCTTTTTCTATCCATAATACATTTCATCAAAAATATTAGTTTCTTTTGGATTTTTTTCTTTATATATTACAAATATTAAAACTAATGATATAAGTATTGTTATTACTATTGCTAATGTTATTTTTGCCTTACTTTTCATTTTCTATCTCCTGTTTCTACATACTTTATATATTTTTTATAAAGTCCAACAGTTTTAACTTAATCTTTCCCTAATCCACTCCGTCAAATAATGGACTTCTTTCTATTTTTACATTCCCTAAATTGTCTTTTGAAAATCTTGAGTTTGCATATTTTTCCCAATCTCCTATTACTTTTTCATATAGTAATTCGTCTGCTGTTTCTTTTAAATCTTTTATGGATATATTATTTTTTTCTAGATATTCTTTTATCTTTGGAATTTCAGTAATTATACGTCCTTCTGATTTTAATGTAGTATCTGTTAGCACAATTTTTTCTTTTATTATTTTTTTATCTTTGTCATACTTATTAATTATATCCATATTAATTTGTTGATACTCATTGCTAAAGTTTATATCCACAGCTTTACTTTCATTTTTATCATAATGAAATGCGAAATCAATTTCCCATTCTCCTATTTTTTTTGTTTTATATTTCTTTTCATATCTTTCTTCTACTGTATTATTTCTATAACTCAATTCTTTGACAGATGGATTAACAATAAAATCATTCCTATTCCATTGATGTATTCCGGGTATGTTTCTAAAGGGTGTATTAGCGCCTCTCTTATATACTTTTTTCTCTCCATAATACATTTCATCAAAGATATTTTTTTCTTTTGGATTTTTTTCTTTATATATTACAAATATTACTATTAGTGATATTAATATTGTTGCTACTATTGCTAATGTTATTTTTGCCTTGCTTTTCATTTCTTTTCTCCTGTTTTTACATATTCTATAAATTCATTATTATCATTTTCCAAGTTCTTTATAAAATTATATGCTACTGGATTATACTTTTTTAAACTCTCGTCATCTTTAACATAAAATAAAGGAAATTTTTTTATTAATATAATTCTTACTTCATTTCTAACATATTCTAATCCCACTATTTCCTTAAACATTTTTGCTCTATTTATTGTCCCTTCTCGTATTCCTTTATAGTATTCATTATATACTTCCATATAATCTCTACTTTTATCTTTATTGTATAAATATAAAATATTTTCTGCATCTAAATCTGCTTTATAGTCATCTCTATTCATTGATGGATCTTTAAAAGCTTGATTAGTAACATCTCCTCTCCATCCAGCAAGTTCAGTTGTATATTTATGAAATTTTAATGGCTTATACAATAGTCCCATTCCATTTGCTAGTCTAAATATGCCTTTATTCTGTACTGCCGACATTGTTATCGCTTGATGAGTACAATCTCCAGTCCCATAATATGCTTCTTTATCTCTATTCCACTTCTTAATAAAATCATCTTCTGTTAAATGTTCTCCATATACCTTCTTATATTCAGCAAATTCTTTCTTAAATTTATCACTTTTTCCATTTTTTTGATCATCTAACATTTTATTTCCATCAATTGCCTTTTCACCTGAAAATCTATGTTGATTTTCCAATTCATATATTAACTGTGAGTATTCTTTTTTACTTAATCCTAGTTCTTTATATATCTCCTCTAAAGAGTAAGGTATTTTTCTATATCTTGTATCTTCAAATATATTTGATATTACCTCTTCCTTATAGAAGTAATTTCCTAAATTTCCTGAAGTCTCATTCCACTCAAGTCCGTTATAATGTAATTCTCCTATAATTCTATTAAATATATAAAATCTTTTCTCTTTACTTAAATGTGCAAATTTTTTATCTATTGCTCTTTT